>JBAUOM010000091.1:0-14844 GCA_049579765.1 Xanthobacteraceae bacterium | reverse complement strand
GTATCATAGAGTTGCTAGCTAGTGGTCCTTAGATTCCGAAGTTCGCAAACGCGGGTGCCGCGAAATGATGCGAACTTCGGAATCGGACCACTAATCGTAGGAGGAGCCAACCGCTGTGCATAGACACCGGAGATCGATGCAGGTGAATTTCCTCGAGACGCCCATTTTCGTTGAGCGTAGGCTGCAGATCGAGCGCGGAGCCAGTGAGCCGCGCCAAGGCAGAGCGTACGGGTGCGAGCAGTGTACCGGGCCACTATGAGCTTGTTTCAGCCGAACTACGCCCCACAGGAGCGTCCACGACGACGCTGTCAAAATCTATGTTCATTTTTCCATCTACTATAGGCTTGTCCGAAAGCATTTCCGAAGGCGGGTACCACGGCTGCTTCTCCACGACTCCATTCTGAACGGCTTGCGCGACCAATTTTCCGATCTCCTGGCCCTCTAACGGGACAAGTGTCTTATCGGCGTCGTAGCGATAGAGCTGAGGACAATAATACAAAGCATGGATCCTCGGGTCATATCCCTCCAACACGAGGAAGTGTTCGGGTCTAAGAAAAACATTGTACTTCGTAACGATCTTTCTTTCCAAGGTTGCCAATGCAACCCGAAGCTTCTCAGCCGACGGGCCGACGATGGTTCCGGCCTCCAGCAGAATGATCCAGTCCTTTTTTGCGATGTTGTCCGGATGCACCGGGATGTAGTGGATTGGCACCTTTCTTCGGAAGAGACCCATTGTCCTACTTCTCTCCGCAAGTTGTACACGACCTGATTATGCCAGAATACACAGTGGCTTACGCCGGCACAACCTGGCCGGTTGAGCCAGTGATGTTGTCCCTTCGATGGCTGGATCCGAATGTGACGCGCTGATCCGGCCAGGCGAGCGGAATGCCTCGCGGCGCCAGCTGACTGTCAGCGAACGAGGGTTATGCGTCGGGTTCTCTGACGACCGCCCATTCTTCATGCCGGTTTTCGTCTTCTTCGTCTTCTTCGTCTTCTTCGTCTTCTTCTTCGTCCTCGTCATCATCGTCGTTGGGGTCTCGTGGCGGAATCGATGTTCTTGACGGAAAACCGGTGCCAACTTTTCCGGGACATGCGCCAGGCGATCTCAGGTTCGCGGTGTGGCGAACGACATGTCGAACCGACATCGGCCGACGGCTCGTCACCGCGGCGAAAGCAGCAACAGCCAGACGCCCGCGGCGACGCAGGCAACGCCGGCGGCGCGCGCAACCCATCGGCCGAAGGGAGCGAGTTTCTCCAGCAGAACAAGCAGCGCCAGGAGCGCGATCCAGAGCACGTTCATCACGCCGCCTACGAACAGAAGTGCCATCAGAACCCAGCAGCAGCCGACGCAATAAACTCCGTGGCGAAGCCCGAGCAGCAGGCAGCCCGGCACATCGCCGCGAAAGCCGCCGTGGCGCATCAGGAACTGGAACGGCGTCCGGCATTGGGCGAGACAAACGTCCTTGAGCGGTGTCCACTGGTAGACGCCCGCCGCAACCAGCACGATTCCTCCGAACACATAGCTGGCGCTTGCCATCTGGGAATCGAGCAAAGCCGCCCGTTCGACCGCCCATTGGGCAAAGGTGGCTGCCAGGGAAAAGCCGGTCCAGGCCAGGAAATAGCCGGCGGCGAACCAGCCGGTCGCGGCGAGCGGTTTGCTCTCGGCCCTCCGCTGTCGGCCCACGCGGGCATATATGAGGATCATCGGCGCCGCCGAGGGTGCCATCATGCCGACCATCATCACCGCCCACATGGCGAACACGAACGCGAACTCGATCGCGCTCCACGGTGCGTCCGCCGGCGCCATGATTCCGAGGCCGGCCGGGATCATGCGGAACCCGGTCATGTCCATGCCGCCCATGTCCATGTCGGCAGCGAGCCAGAGCACGTAGCCCCACGCGAGCGCGACGATGACGGCGAGCGCGCCGGCCACCACCAGGCGATCCCGCCGCAACACCGTTTCCAGGGTGGTGCTGTCGCTCATCTGTCAGCAACGCCGCCGGCGCCGCCGACCGGGCGCCGGACCAAATGCGTCACGACTGGTTCGACCAGCGGATCGGCGCATAGTGGCCGTTCCTGCCGGAATTATCCCAGCGCATGCCGTGATCGCTGAACGTATTGCCGGGCGCTCCCACGGCGAACGCCAGCTTTTCGGGATTGACCGGATGGCCGGTGTTCGCCCACATCTCGCCGCTCGGATGCGCGGTCGGCAGCGGATCGACCGACATGTGCAGGATATCCGGGATTTCCGCCGACCGCGTCTTGCCTTCGATACGGAACGTGATCGGGACCTTCTTCACCCCAAGGTTCTTGCCGATCAGCGGCGCGAATGCCGCCATCGGCCCGCCGGCGGCGCCGGTAAAAATCGTACCCAGGGCCTCGGTCTGCTTCTCGTCGGCGCGTTGATCGATATAGGCGGCCACCGACCAATTTCCGTCCGCCATCGGCCCGGGCGTATGGATCGCGAGCGCCACGTTGAGGCCATCGAGCGCGATGCCGCCATAACTGCCGCTTTCGATGTGGAAGATCAGCGGCACGTTGCACACACCCTCGGTTGGTCGCGCGGTCAGCGGGGCGGCCTTCGACACAAGGCACGGACAAACGACATTGCAACTGCAGTTCTCGAAATAGTCGCCGGACAGATGCCATTGAACCTGGTCTGCCATCGCTCCCTCCTGGTGACGCAGAAGCCTGGATCGTCCGCTCGCGGATGGGCGACGAAAATCGGCTACGAACCCGCCCGATCCGTTTGGCCGCCAGAGGCTTCAGCCGTTCCCGGCTCCGGCGAAGACTACCACATCTTTTCCCGGCGGAAAGTTTGGACGCGGATGCTCGTGCCGCCTCGCGCCTGATGTCTCCCGAGAGCGCTCGGTTGAGCGTCTGTGGTTGAAACAGTCGCTCGGTCAAGGCCCCGGCGACTTGGCAACGGAATTTTCAGAAACGAAGCTTTGGCCTTGCCGCGAGGGGCCCCGGCAGCGTGGATCACGGCCAAGGAAAGAACGGACCCGGCAGTGGCGACTTGTGCCAGCCCACGCGGCCGCCGGTATTGGTGACCACGTCCAGCGGAACATGGGTCGGCGAAAAGGCGTAATTGAGGAACTTGCGCTCACCCGGCAGCGCCTCGGTCCCGGCGTCAAGGAAAGAGCGCGGCGCAACGACGACCCGCGGCCGCGTCCGTTTCGTTCCGACGACGCGCGTGGTGCTCGTAACGCTCCGTTCTTTCCGGGCCTGCGGGACCTCGAGAGCGGGCGGCGTCGAAGTCTGGTCGATTGAGAATCGCTCGTTGAAGGTGGCGGCCAGGTCGTTGGAGTCCTGCGCCAAGGCGCCGAGCGGGGCGGCAAGCATCAGCGAAAGAGCCGTGCTCGCCAGGATGCGGTCATGATGATGACCATGCATAAGGCGTTCCCCCGGAGCTAGGACTTCCTTGCAACGGCGCAGATCCCCAAGCACAGCACGGTGAGCGAGCCGATCGCCCAAAGGCCGCCCTCGTGCGCGCATGATACTCCGCTCCGAATCAAATTGATCCGCCGGCATGCGCGCAAGGTTAACGCAAGTCGGTATCGTATTGCCGGTGCGAGCTACCGCGCGTGGCTTCGGCTTCAATCGGGATCAACGTGCAATATTCCGTCGCGGCGCATCAGCACGATCACCCGGCCATACAGGCCACGCCCATGCTCGCCCGGGTGTCCGTGCCGCTGCCATGTCGATAAGTCGCACCTCGATCTGCCGACGACGCTAGACAGCGGACAAGGAGGGATATTCAACACCGGTTCGGCAATAGCCGGGAAAACCCGGCCAAATATTGCTCTGCGGGGAGGTAGTCAATGACACGGCATCGAGAGCGGCGGCTCAGCATCAGGCGGCTCGGCATGCTGGCCGGGCTCGCCGCGATGGTGATTTACGGAGCAAACTGCGGGGCGGCCGGTGCGCAGACCTATCCCGACCGGCCGATCAAGCTCGTCGTGCCGTTCGGCGCGGGCGGGCCGCCCGACGTGGCGGCACGCATTGTCGGGGACTATGTGTCGGCGCATCTCGGCACTGTTTTCGTCGAGAACCGGCCCGGCGCCGGCGGCACCATAGCCGCCAAGGCCGTCGCCGCCACGCCGCCCGACGGCTACACGTTGCTGCTGGCGACCTCGGGCGTGCTGTCGATCAGCTCTCAGCTCTACCCCGACCCTGGCTACGACCCGGTCACAAGTTTTGCCCCGATCGCCTTGATCTCGACCGCACCGCTCGTCCTCGCCGTCAACCCGCAGATGCCGATCCACAACATCGCCGACCTCGTCGCCTATGCCAAGGCCAACCCGGGCAAGCTCAACTTCGGCGCGTCGATCGGCACTCCGCCGCATATCTCGGGAGAAATGTTCAAGGTCCTCACCGGAACCCGGATCGTTTTTGTTCCCTACAAGACGGCGGCAGCGGCAGCGAGCGATGCCATCGCGGGACAGATCCAGATGACCTTCCAAGGCACGACCGGGATCATGCCCTTCATCCAAACGGGCCAGCTCAGGCCGATCGGGGTGGTCAGTCCTCGGCGCATCCCGGAATTATCCGACGTGCCGACCATGGCGGAGCAGGGAATCACAGGCATGCCGCCCGATGCCTGGCAAGGCATCGTCGCGCCGGCCGGTACGCCTGCGGAGATCATCGCCAAGCTCAACGGCGTGATCAACGAAGGGCTTGCGGATTCTCAGCTGAAGGCCGGCATCATCAGGCTGGGCGGCAGCCCCAAGCTGACCAGCCCGGCCGAATTCGCGTCCTTCATCGCGACGATGAAGGAGGAATGGGCAAAGGTGATCAAGGCGAGCGGCGTGACGATCAACTGAGCTCCACGCCGTCGGCGCGCGGCGTTCATCCACCCCGCCGGCGCGGCGGGATTGGCGTGCTCGATCACGCCGGCGACACGAGCCACGCCGGCGGCCTGCCGGTCATTTCGGCGGCCCGAACGCCTTGGCGTAGCGGTCGGCGACGTCCGCCGGCGTCGCGGCGATCCGCGCCACGACCTTGTCGATCTCCTCGCCCGGCACGAAGTCGAACTCGACCTTGCTCTTCTCGGCGTCCGCCAGGAACTCCTTGTCGTGCGCGAGCGCGGCAAACGCCCGGCGCAGGATCGCGACCCGCTCCGCCGGGACGTCCGGCGGCGCGACGACCGGCCGCGCCGCGGTCTTTTGAAAGAAATGCAGCTCGAGCACCTTGCGATCGGCGTCGTTCTTGACGAAGTCGAGCGCATTCGGCAGGTCGCCGAGCTCGGGATCGCTCTCGAGCGCGCCCTGCATCAACAGCGTCACGCTCTTGTCGCGCAGCCAATGGGGCCGTACCGCCTTGACGCTCGACCATGACCAATCGGCGATGCCCTGGACCTCGCCGCGCTCGATGGCGAGCGCGATCTGCGCGGTGCTGTTGTAGCCGGTGACGACCTTGAACTTGGTGCCGATGAGCGAATTGTAGAGCTTGGGGGTCGTCTCCGGATCGACCCCGACGATACCGCCGACGATCAGCTCCTGCTCGAACAGATCCTTCGCCGTCTTGTGCGGGGCGGTGTGCCAGGCGAGCGTCACCGCCACCTCGCTGTTGAGGCTGCCGAGCCAGTTGAACTTCTCGATCTCGAACCGGGTGCCGGAGGGGTAGATCAACTTGGCCAGCAGCATGCCGCGCTGGATCAGGGCGATATGGGTGCCGTCCTTCGGCGCCGTGGTGAACATATGATTGGCGGCCGCGATCCGCGCCGGCATGTTCTGCACGACGATCGTGGGATTGCCCGGAATGTGCTTGGGGAGATGCCGCGCGGTCACCCGCGCCTGCAGATCGTAGCCGCCACCGACGCCGGCGCCGACGATGTAGGTGATCTGCCTGCCGGCGTAGAAGTCTTCGGCCGCCGCGGTCGACGCCCAGGACAGCGCAGCCGTTGCCGCGGCGGCGATCCAACGCAGGCAGGACGCGCCGGTGAGACCTCGGTGGGTGCGGTGAGACATGTCGGGTTCTCCCGTGGCCGCGGGAGTCTAGGTCTTCCGCCATGCGACCTGCAACGGCGACAGCGCCGCAGGGTGTGGGATTCAAGGGGCAGACCAGACCGGCAGGATTCGCCCCCGACGCGTTGCCGATGCGAAATCGCACGTTTTGTGATGGCCATCACCGCGGGCCACTGTGAACTAGCTCACAAATCCCCCACACGAGCGAACCGGCTCATGCCGAACCGGCAATGAGCCCCTCGTAGAGCAGGCTTCCGGCATGCGTGCGCAACTCGCATCCGCCGGGGCCGAACGCAACCGCGCCGCGGCGCAAGCAACAACAACGCACGATCGGCGCGCGCATGGGAGGACTTGCAATGGCAAACGTGACTTATCACCCGCAGAGCTTCTTCGTCCCGTTCTGGCAGAACGTCATCGACTTCAACGCCGCCCTGATCCCGATTCCGCTGGGTGCGGTGTCCGGCAGTCTCAGCGGCTTCGCCTTCGAAAACGTCGACGGCACCTACACCATCTTCCTCGGCAACGACATCGTCGTCGGCAACGTCTCTCCGATCAGCGGCACCGTGACGGAGATCGTGCGTCGATCGACCCTCGACCCGTTCGGCGTCCACTACGCCGACATCGCCGACCCGCTTTCGGCCACCGATGCTCCAATTTCGGCCACCGCCGTCTATGAGGCGTTTCGCGGCGGCGGGACCGAGCTCTTTGCCAGCGTCCTCTCCGGCGCAGACACCGTCGAGATCGACAGTCCGGCGAGCCTCGGCCCGCTGGCGCAAAGCCCGCTGATCGAGACCTACCAAGGCGACGACATCGTGGCCGGCAGCATCTACGCCGATACGATCTACGCGGGAGGGGGCCACGATGAGGTCGACGGCGACCGCGGCAGCGACACGATCTATGGCGAAGGCGGCAGCGACCACCTCGATGGCGGCCGCGGTCATGACACGATCTATGGCGGAGACGGGAGCGACACCGTCCACGGCGGCCGCGGCCGAGACATGATCTTCGGCGGCGACGGCGACGATACCATCCACGGCGGGAATGGCCCGATCGTCGAGGTCGGCGCGGACCCCGATGACAGCGCTGACGAGATCCACGGCGGCAGCGGCAACGACTTCATTTCCGGCGAGGGCGGCGACGACACGATCTACGGGGAATACGGGAACGATCGCCTCTTCGGCGACAGCGGCCGAGACGAAATCTTCGGCGGCGACGGCAACGACTACGTCGAGGGCGGAGACGCTGTCGACTGGATCTATGGAGGGAGGGGGAACGACGAGCTTTACGGCGACGAGATTCGCGGCAACGCGAGCGGCAGCGACCACATCTACGGCCAAGAGGGCAACGACACCATCGATGGAGGGCGCGGCAATGACGACCTCTATGGGGGCGACGGTAACGATCTCATCTTCGGCGGAGACGGCGATGACACCATCGAGGGCGGCGCCGACGCGGACATCGTTTATGGCGGCCAAGGGACCGACGAGATCAGCGGCGGTGGCGGCCGTGACTTTCTTTTTGGCAATCAGGGCCGAGACGTCCTCCGCGGCAATGGCGGCGATGACGAGATCCACGGCGGGGACGGCAACGACCTCGTCTGGGGCGGCAACGACGACGACACCATCTTTGGGGGCGCCGGCTTCGACAATGCCTTCTACAACCGGCCGCTCGCAGCCTATGACGTCGACTTCAACGACGACGGCTCCGTGGAGGTCACCGACCTCGTGGGCGACGGCGGCACCGACCACCTTACGGGCATCGAGCGGCTCGTATTCGCCGACGACGTGATCGACCTTTGACGAGACGGCGCGGCAGCTCTTGCGACGAAAGCTGGCCACCCCAAATCGGCCTTACCCGATTTCGGGCATTTCAAGCGCACAAGTCGGATCAATCCGGCTGTGCGGCCAAGCCGGCGGATGACCGTTGAAGGCGACGGATCGCAGCCGCCAGGATGCGGCGGCGGACGGTCATTGGCCTGCGCCCAGCGGCGCCGGCCGTGACGGCGGATCAACATCGCGCCTAGCGGGTTCGCAAGTCGCCGCCGAGCCAACATCGTGCGACTGCATCTTCGGGCTCGATGGATCAGGTCGCCGGAGACTGCGATCACTTGGGTTTCCGGGGTGACGCCCGCCGACGCAAACGTTCCGCGGTTATGTAGAGCAGCGGAATGATGAAAATTCCGAATATGGATGCCGCAAGCATGCCGCCGAACACCGGCGTGCCCACGGCATGGCGGGTCACGGCGCCGGCGCCGCCGGCAACGACCAGGGGCAACAGACCGAGGATGAAGGCAAAACTGGTCATCATCACCGGCCGGAACCTCAGGCCCGCCGCTTCAATGGCGGCAACCTGCGTTTCCTTGCCGAGCCGCCGCTGCTCCACCGCGAACGCGACGATCAGGATGCCGTTCTTCGCGGCCAGCGCGATCAGCACGACGAGCCCGATCTGCGCGTAGACATCGAAGCTCAGGCGGGCCAGCAGGATCGCGATGATCGCGCCGAGCACCGCGACGCTGACCGACAGCAGGGCCGGCACCGGGATATTCCAGCTTTCGTAAAGCGCAACGAGAAAGAGATACGCGAACAGCACGGCCAGCCCGAGCACGATCCCGGTGCGTCCGCTTGCCGCCTTTTCCTGCAGCGCGGTGCCGGTCCATTCGAAGCCGTAGCCCGCCGGCAGCGTGGTGGCGGAAACGCGTTCCATCGCGGCGAGCGCTTGGCCGGAGCTGTAGCCGGGCTTCGGCGCGCCGTTCACGATGGCAGCGCGGAATCCGTTGTAACGCACCACCGTCTGCGGCCCCTGCACGAGCTTGGCCTCGGCCAGCGCGCGGATCGGGACCATCCCGCCGTGGGCGTTGCGCACATAAATGTCGTAGATGTCGTCGATATTGTCGCGAAACGGCGTCTCGGCCTGGACGTTCACCTGCCACGTGCGACCGAAGACGTTGAAGTCGTTGACGTAGAAGCTGCCGAGCGTCGACTGCAAGGCGTTGAAGATGTCGGTGATCCTGACCCCGAGCACCTGCGCCTTGTCGCGGTCGATGTCGAGATAAATCTGCGGCGTGTCGGCGGCGTAGGTGCTGTATACGCCCGCGAGCTCAGGCTCTCCGTTGGCGGCCACCAGCAGGCCGCGCAGCGCGGCGGCGAGCTCGGACGGGGCCTGGCCCTGCAGCGCCTCCAGCGCGTATTGGAAACCGCCGGTGCTCCCGAGGCCGAGAATGGGAGGCAGGTTGAACGGGAATGCGACCGCGCCCTGGATGGCCGCCCTCTGCGGGCGCAGACGCGCAATGATCGCGCCCGCGCTCTGCGCCGGGTTGGTGCGTTCCTCGTAGGGCTTGAGCCGGATGACGAAGAACGCTTGGTTCGATGAAGCGACGTAATCGATGAAATTCAGTCCGACGACCGACAGCACGCCTTGGACTCCCGGTATCGGCCGCACGATATCTTCGACCTGCCTGACCACCGCCTCGGTGCGGGGTATCGAGGCGCCTTCGGGAAGCCTGAGCGCGGCGAAAATCGCGCCCTGGTCCTCGTCCGGAAGAAAGCTCTGCGGCGTCTTGCTGAACAGCCACGCCGAGGCCGCCAGCACGCCGGCCACGACCACGACCCCGACGATCGCCACGCGCACCAGGCGGCGCACCACCGCCACATAACCGTCTCGGGCACGGTCGATCGCGCGCAGGACGTAGCGCATCGGACCGGTACTTCTTTGGCCATGCTTGAGCAACACCGCGCAAAGCGCCGGGCTCAATGTCAGGGCGTTGGCGGCCGAGATCAGCATGGATACCGAGACCGCCACCGCGAACTGGCGGAACAGCTGCCCGCTGATGCCGGGGATGAAGGCCACGGGGACGAACACCGACAACAACACGAGCGTGATGGCGAGGATCGGACCGGTAATCTCCGCCATGGCTTTCTTGCAGGCCTCCGGCACGGGCAGATCGGGGTTCTCCTCCATCACCCGCTCGACATTCTCGACGACGACGATGGCGTCATCGACCACGATGCCGATCGCAAGCACGAGGGCCAGCAGAGAAACGGTATTGGCGGAATAGCCGATGACCAGCATGACCGCGAACGTGCCGATGATCGACACCGGCACGGCAACGAGCGGGATCAGCGTCGTTCGCCACCTGCCGAGGAACAGGAACACGACCAGCGCCACGAGCATGATCGCCACGGCAAGCGTGCGAACGACCTCATCGATGGTCGAGGTGACGAAGACCGTGGAGTCGAAGAACACGGTATAAGCGAGGTCGGCGGGGAAGCGCTTCTCCAGCGCGTTCATAGTGTCGCGCACCTGCCGCGCCACCTCGACCGCGTTGGACCCCGGGCTCTGGTAGATGCCGATCGCGGCCGCCGGCGCGCCGTTGAAGCGGCTGTAGCGGTCCTGCGACTTGGCGCTCATCTCCACGCGCGCCACGTCCTTGACGCGGACCACCGAGCCGTCGGGGTTGGCGCGCAGCACGATGCCGGCGAACTCCTGCGGCCGCGTCAGCCGCCCCTTGGTCTTGATGTTGATCTGGACCTGCTGCTCGCTCGCGACCGGTGCCGCGCCCACGCGGCCCAGCGCCGCCTGGATGTTCTGGTTCTGCACGGCGGCGATGACGTCATTGGGGGTGAGACTGAGCTCGGTCAGCCGGTCGGGGTCGAGCCAGATGCGCAGCGAATAGTCGAGCGGTCCGAACAGCGTGGCCTGCCCGACGCCTTTGATGCGCGCCAGCGGATCGATGAGGTTGATGGTCGCGTAGTTGCTGAGATAGACGGCGTCATAGGTCCCCTTGGGGGAATAGAGGCTGATCACCTGGAGCAGGGCGGCGGACTTCTTGCGGATGGTGAGCCCGGCCCGCGACACCTCCTGCGGCAGCTGCGGCGTAGCGAGGCTGGCGCGGTTCTGCACGTTGACGGTGTTGATGTCGGGATCGGTGCCCAGCGCGAAGGTGACGGTGAGATTGTAGCTGCCGTCGGATCCGCTGGCGGATTGATAATAGAGCGCGTTGTCGATGCCGTTGACCTGCTGCTCGATCGGTTGCGCCACGGTGGTCTCGACCACTTCGGCGTCGGCGCCCGGATAAGTCGCGGTGAGCGAGACCTGCGGCGGAACGATGTCCGGGAATTGCGCGATCGGAATCGCGGTAATGGCGATGATGCCGGCAAGCGTGATCACAATGGCGATGACGAAAGCAAGCCGCGGCCGGTCGATGAAGATGCCGGAAAACATTCGCCTCAGGTTCCCGGCACGACGTTCGCGGTCACGACTTGACCGGGCCGCACCTTCTGGATGCCCTCGACGATGACCAGCTCGCCCTGCTTGAGGCCGTCGGTCACGACGATGTTCCGGCCTTGCTCGACGCCGGTCGTAATCCGGCGCTGCTCGACCTTCTTCGTCGCATCGACCACGAGAACGTAATGGCCGGCCTGGTCGAGCTGGACGGCGGATTGCGGAACCGTCAGCGACGGTCGCGGCTCGCCCCGCTCCACCGTGACGCCGACGATCCCGCCGGGGATCAGCAGAAGCTCCGGGTTCGCGACCTGCGCCCGCACCGCCACAGTGTCGGTGCTCGGGTCGACCTGCACGTCGAGGAAGTTGTTGACGGCGGGATGCGGATAGACGCTGCCATTGGGCAACTTGATGCGGATCGTCGGCTGCGGCTTCTTGTCCGGCGACTCGAGAACCTTGCGCTTGTAGTCGAGCACATCCCGCTCGCTGGCCTGAAAGATGACATAGACCGGATCCTGGCGGACGATGGTCGCGAGCCTTCCGGACGAGGGCTGCACCAGATTGCCCTCCGTGAAGGTGGCGAGCCCGATCCGTCCGTCGATGGGCGAGCGGATCTCGGTGTAGCCGAGGTTGATTTCCGCCTGGTCGACGGCCGCCTGCGCCTCCATCACGCTGGCCTGCGCCGTCGCCTCGTCGGCGGCGCGCTGGTCGAGCGTGGATTGCGGGATGTTCTGATTGCGCACCAGCTCTTGGCCGCGCTCGAGCTGCAGCTTGGCATTGACCTCCGTCGCCTTGGCCTTGGCCAGGGTGGCGCGCGCCTGCTCGACCGCCGCCTTGTAGGTTGCCTGCTCGATCCGGAACAACAGGTCGCCCTTCTTGACCACCTGGCCCTCGGTGAAATTGCGTTGCTCGATGAAGCCGGGCACCCGCGCGACGATGTCGACCTTATCGATCGCAACGACCCGTCCGATGAAATCGCTGCTTTCCGCCACCTGACGGCTTACCACCGGCGTCACGGAAACCGCCGGCGGCGGGGGGGCGCCTTGGGCGGCGGCGAGGCCGCAAGGAGCCGTCAGGCTCAGCACACAAATGGCGGCGTTCCAAACGGGGGAGCTGTTACGGCCACGCATGAAGGTTCTCCCGACTGCGGGTGGTCTTCGCTTCGAGGACGCGAGCACGAGCCGATCGGGCCCCGCTACCGTGCCGCTCCGCGTTCGCCAGCCTACACTTGTGCAAAGCCGCCATCCACAAACAGCTGCGTTCCCGTGATGTAGCTGCTGTCATCGGATGCGAGAAACAGCACGGCGTTCGCGTTCTCGTCGGGCCCGCCGAACCGCCCGAGCGGAACGACGTTGGAAATCATCGTCTTGCGCTGCTGGCCGGTTTCTGTCGAAGCCAGCAGCTCACCCAGTCCCGGCGTGTCGATGGAGCCCGGGCTCACCGCGTTCACGCGAATGCGGCGATCCTTCACTGATGCCGGACGGCGCCGCCAGCGGAAGCGCCTTCTGCACCGTGAACAGGAGGCCCTTCACGTTGACGTCGAAGATCGAGTCGTAAAGCTCCTCGGTGATGGCGCCGAAGGGCGCATACTTCGCGATACCGGCATTGGCGAACACAATGTCGAGCCTGCCCTTCTCCCGTTCTATTTCGCCGTAGGTTTGTTGCGAAAAGATGGATTGCCGGGTCAAGTGCCCGGCAATGACGACCCACCTCTGGGTCAGCCCAGGTGGAAGATGCTCCAGCAGCTCTGGAGAACCTTTCCGCAGGGATCAGGCAAGCTCGAAGCGATCGAGGGTCATCACCTTGTTCCAGGCGGCCACGAAGTCTTTCACGAACTTCTCCTTCGAGTCCGCGCACGCATAGACTTCGGCGAGGGCGCGCAGCTGCGAGTGCGAACCGAAGATCAGGTCGACGCGCGTGCCCGTCCACTTGACATCGTTCGTCTTGCGGTCGCGGCCCTCGTACACGCCCTCGGAGCCGGCGGACGGCTGCCACTGCGTGCCCATGTCGAGCAGGTTGACGAAGAAGTCGTTCGTCAGCGTCTCGGGCCGCTTGGTGAACACGCCGTGCTTGGACTGCCCGGCATTGGCGCCCAGGACGCGCAGGCCGCCGACGAGCGCCGTCATCTCGGGTGCCGTCAGCCACAGCAGTTGTGCCCGATCCACCAATGCTTCCTCGGGCGACATGAGCTGCTGGTCGCCGCGGAGGTAGTTGCGGAAACCGTCGGCGACCGGCTCGAGCGGAGCGAAAGAGTGCGCGTCGGTCTGCTCCTGCGATGCGTCCATGCGCCCCGGCGTGAAGGGGAGCTTCACGTCGTGGCCGGCAGCCTTTGCGGCCTTCTCGATCGCCGCGCCGCCGCCGAGAACGATCAGGTCGGCCAGCGAAACCTTCTTGCCGCCGGTGGCCGAGGCGTTGAACTCCTTCTGGATCGCTTCGAGCTTCTGCAGCACCGTCGCGAGCTGCTTCGGCTGATTGACTTCCCAGTCCTTCTGCGGTGCGAGGCGAATGCGCGCCCCGTTCGCGCCACCGCGCTTGTCGGAGCCGCGGAACGTCGAGGCCGACGCCCAGGCCGCCGAGACCAGCTGCGACACGGACAGGCCGCAGGCGAGGATTTTCGCCTTCAGAGCAGCAATGTCCTGCTCCCCGATCAGCGGATGGTTCACCGCCGGGATCGGGTCCTGCCAGATCAGGCTCTCCTTCGGAACGAGCGGGCCGAGGTAGCGCGCGATCGGTCCCATGTCGCGGTGCGTCAGCTTGAACCACGCCCGGGCGAAGGCATCGGCAAACTCTTCCGGGTGCTCGTAGAAGCGCCGTGAGATCTTCTCGTAGGCCGGGTCGAGCCGCAGCGAGAGGTCGGTGGTCAGCATGGTCGGTACATGCTTCTTCGACGAATCGAAGGCGTCCGGGATCGTGGCGGCGGCGCCTTTCGCCTTCCACTGCTGCGCACCGGCCGGGCTCTTCGTCAGCTCCCATTCGTTGTTGAACAGGTTGTCGAAGAAGTGGTTGCTCCACTTCGTCGGCGTCTGCGACCAGGTGACCTCGGGGCCGCCGGTGATGGCGTCGGCCCCGAAGCCGCTACCATACTTGCTCTTCCAGCCGAGGCCCTGATCCTCGATGGCGGCGCCTTCCGGCACGGGGCCCATCAGCGACGGATCACCGGCGCCGTGGGTTTTGCCGAAGGTGTGGCCGCCGGCAATGAGCGCGACGGTCTCCTCGTCGTTCATCGCCATGCGGAAGAACGTCTCGCGGATGTCCTTGGCCGCCGCGACTGGATCCGGCTTGCCGTTCGGCCCTTCCGGATTGACGTAGATCAGGCCCATCTGCACCGCGCCGAGCGGATTCTGCAGTTCGCGTTCGCCGCTGTAGCGTTCGTCCCCCAGCCACGTCCCCTCGGGACCCCAGTAGAGCTCCTCGGGCTCCCAGACGTCGGCGCGGCCGCCGGCGAAACCGAAGGTCTTGAAGCCCATCGACTCGAGGGCGACGTTGCCCGCGAGAACCATCAGGTCGGCCCAGGAGATTTTCCGGCCATACTTCTGCTTGATCGGCCACAGCAGCCGGCGCGCCTTGTCGAGGTTGGCGTTGTCCGGCCAGCTGTTGAGGGGCGCGAAGCGCTGCTGGCCGGCGCCGGCGCCGCCGCGGCCGTCGGCGATCCGGT
>JBAUOM010000090.1:0-1527 GCA_049579765.1 Xanthobacteraceae bacterium | reverse complement strand
GTCGCTCGGCCTCGTCGATGCGGTGGTGCCCGAGCGCCACGTCAAGGCCGCCGCCACCGCCGCGGTCGAGGGCGCGCTCAAGACCCGGCGCAACCGCGCGCTGATCGACCTCGTCAACAGCACCTTCGGCCGCAAGCTCGCGGCCATGCGCATGCGCGCGGAGACCGCGAAGAAGGCCCCGGCCGCGCATTACCCGGCGCCGCACGCGCTCATCGACCTGTGGGAAGCCCACGGCGGCAGCCCGCAGGACATGCAGCGCCAGGAGATCGTCTCGTTCTCGCGGCTGCTCGTCACCGAGACCTCGCGCAACCTGGTGCGCGTGTTCTTCCTGCGCGAGAAGCTCAAGGGCCTCGCCGACGGCGAGTGGTCCGGCCGCCGCATCCACGTCATCGGCGCCGGCGCCATGGGCGGCGACATCGCGGCCTGGTGCGCCTGGCACGGCTTCACCGTCTCGCTCGCCGACATGCAGGCCGAGCCGCTCGCAAAGGCGATCGCGCGCGCCGCCGAGCTCTACGGCAGGATCGGCCACAAGCGCATCGACACCCGCGCCGCGCTCGACCGGCTCACTCCCGACCTCACCGGCGAGGGCGTGCGCTCCGCCGACCTCGTGATCGAGGCGGTGCCGGAGACGCTCGAGCTCAAGCGCAAGGTCTATGCCTTGACCGAGCCGAAGATGCGGCCCGACGCCATTCTCGCCACCAACACCTCGAGCATCCCGCTGCAGGAGCTGCGCGTCGGGCTCGAGCGCCCCGACCGCCTCATCGGCCTGCACTTCTTCAATCCGGTGTCGCGCATGCAGCTGGTCGAGGTGGTGAGCCACGACCAGGCCTCGCCCGACGTGCTGGCGAGGGGGCGCGCCTTCCTCGGCCGCATCGACCGCCTGCCCGCGCCGGTGCAGAGCGCGCCCGGCTTCCTCGTCAACCGCTCGCTCACCCCCTACATGCTGGAAGCCATGGTGATGCTGTCGGAAGGCGTCGAGCGCGAGACCATCGACGCGGCGGCCGAGAATTTCGGCATGCCCATGGGGCCGATCGAGCTCGCCGACACGGTCGGCCTCGATATCTGCCTGCACGTCGCCGAGATGCTCAAGGCGAGCCTCGACCGGCCGATGCCCGACGTCTCGCAGACGCTGCGCAGCAAGGTCGAGATGGGCCAGCTCGGCCGCAAGTCCGGCAAGGGCTTCTACGACTGGAAGAACGGCAAGCCGGTGAAGGCGCGCGATGCGCGCAAGCCGACAGCGGAGATGGCCGACCGCCTCATCCTGCCGATGATCGCCGCCTGCGTCGCCTGCCTGCGCGAGGGCGTGGTCGAGGACGAGGACACCGTCGACGGCGCGATGATCTTCGCGACCGGTTTCGCGCCGTTCCGCGGCGGCCCGCTGCACTACGCCAGGACGCGCGGCGTCGCCGACATCCGCGCCGAGCTCGAGCGGCTGGCGCAACGCTACGGCGAGCGCTTCCGGCCGGATCCGGGATGGCACCGGCTGATATGATGCGGACGGGCGCCGGTCCCGACCGGTTCGGCGAC
>JBAUOM010000089.1:0-5831 GCA_049579765.1 Xanthobacteraceae bacterium | reverse complement strand
ACATCCGGGACCACTCCCGCCGGCAATTCGGACTGCTCGAATTCCGCGGCGGTCTGGTGCTGCGCTCGCCCGACAAGAATTTCGGCGGCATTTCAGCCATTCGTGTCGCTGCGGACGGCGCGCATTTCATCGCGCTGAGTGACAAGGGCTGGTGGTTGCGCGGGCGCATCGTCTACGAGGGCACGCGCCCGAGCGGCATAGCCGACGCCGCAATGGCGCCGATCCTGGCTGCCGACGGCCGCCCGCTCGCCTCCCGCGGTTGGTACGACACGGAATCGATCGCGGAGGACGGCGGGACGCTCTATGTGGGGATCGAGCGCGTCCACCAGATCGTCCGCTTCAGCTATGGCAAGGAAAGTCTGCTCGCCCGCGGCCGGCCGATCGCGGTGCCACCGGGATTGCGCGCAATGCCCGCCAACAGAGGGCTCGAGGCCATGGTCTTCGTGCCGAAGGGCTTGCCGCTCGCCCGTACGCTCATCGCGATCTCGGAGCGAGCCCTCGACGCGGCGGGCAATATCGGCGCTTTCCTGATCGGCGGCCCCAACCCCGGCACGTTCGCGGTGAAGCGCAGCGCGAACTTCGACGTCACCGATGCCGCGCTCCTCCCCGGCGGGGATGTCGTGCTGCTGGAACGAAGGTTCAGCTGGAGCGGCGGCTTGGCCATCCGCATGCGGCGCATCCCGCTCCGCGCGATCAAGCCAGGCGCGCTGGTCGACGGCCCGCTCTTGTTCGAAGCCGATCTGGGTTACGAGATCGACAACATGGAAGGCTTGAGCGTTCACCGCGTTGCCGGCGGCGAGGTCGTGCTTACGCTCGTTTCCGACGACAATTTCTCTCCCCTTCAGCGCACGCTGCTGCTGCAGTTCACCCTGGCGGAACCTTGAAAAATATGGGCGCGGCACGGGCCCGCGCCGGCCGTGCCTGCGGTCGGGCGCGGCTGGACTAGCCGGCTGCCGGCTGCTTCTTGCTGATTTGGCGTTTGATGTCGCGCGCCTTGCGGGACAACTCGTCGTCCTTCGCCTTCCTGAGAAACGCATCGAGGCCGCCGCGATGATCGACAGCCTTGAGCGCGTGTGCCGACACGCGCAGCTTGACCGAGCGGCCGAGCGCGTCCGACATCATGGTGACGTTGAGCAGGTTGGGCAGGAAGCGCCGCTTGGTCTTGATATTGGAGTGGCTCACCTTGTGCCCGACCTGCGCGGTCTTCCCGGTCAGTTCGCACCGCCGCGACATTGAGAAACCTCTGAATGATCGTAAGGGTTTGCCGACCGAGCCGCTGCGCGTGCATCGCCGCAACGGCCAGAGGGCGGTTTCATAGGGCAGGCGGGACCTATAATGAGCGCATGAAAAGCCGTCAAGCCGCGCCTTTGCCGGCATCGGATTCGTGCCCGCGTACCGCCCGAACCGCGGCGGAATCTGCCTTGATCGGGCCAAGATGCGGCGCCAAGGATTGATCAAATCGACCCGCGGGCGAGCCGGCTGGCCGCATCGGCGCAGCGCTGGTCGCGGACCGGCAAGGTCGACGAAGCGGGATGCGGGCGGCAGGGATCGGACTCCGTGGGTTCATATCGCCTCACCGGTCACGCGTTCGTCCTGGGCGCCGCCGCGTTTGCGATGACGGCGGTGGCAGATGCCGCGCAAGGCCGGGTCTTCGGCCAAGGCAAGCTCGATGCCCGCTACACCGTCACCCTGGCCGGTCTGCCGATCGGCCAAGGCGCTTGGCTGATCGACATCGGCGACGATCATTTCACCGCTTCGGCAAGCGGCGCGACCTCCGGCTTGATGCGGGTCTTTGCCAGCGGCCACGGACAGAGCGCGGCGCGCGGAAGCGTGTCCGGAGGCCAGCCCATCCCATCGAGCTATGCGTCTCACATCGTCACCGACCAAAAGACCGACGATGTGCGCATGGTGATCAGCGCCGGCGCGGTGAAGGCATTCCACGCCGACCCGCCGACCGTCGCAAGTCCGGATCGCGTTCCGGTCACCGACGCCCATCGGCGCGGGGTGTCGGACCCGATGACGGCGTCGCTGATGCGGGTTCCCGGCAACGGCGACCCGCTCGCCCCACAGGCTTGCCAGCGCAAGCTGGCGATCTTCGACGGCCGTATGCGCTACGATCTGCAGCTGTCGTTCAAACGCTTCGAGGGCGTGAGGTCGGAGAAGGGTTATCAGGGCACGACGGTGGTGTGCGCGGTTCGCTTTGCGCCGATTGCCGGCCACATTCCCGATCGCACGGCGATCAAATACCTGATGCAATTGCGCGACATCGAGATGTGGTTGGCGCCGATCGCGGGCACCCGCGTCATGGTTCCCTACCGGGTTTCGGTGCCGACTCCCATAGGGCTCGGCGTCATGCAAGCGACACAGTTCGTCTCCGGCCCGCAGCCGAGCAAGGCCAGCGCGAAGACGCAGTGATCGTGAAGATGCGAGGCAAAGGTCGGCCCGCCCCGGGAGTCTTTCCCGGGTTTCCGGGGCAGGGCCCCCTCGTTAACCGGCGCGAGCTTTCGCTGCGATCGTCATGTCCGCCCCGTTACATGATTTGGTGGTATGTCTACAGGGCGCCACGACATGTGGCCGTGAACGAAATCCGACTGGCACCGAGTCAGCGATTCGGGCGCGATTCGTTCGGGACTCGTTCCACAGCTTAAACACAGGGCTCCCCACAGCGCTCCTCGGGGTCAAATTGCGCCACGGCCGACCGTAAAGCGGCGGGGGGAGGATCGCTTCCGTCGCCAAGCAAGGCGCAACGCGCAACCACCGGGCGCCGAGAGAAAAAATGCACCGCACGGCAGAGGGCCGCCGGTGCCTGCGACAAGAATGCAGAGGGCTGAAAACCGGCAGGGCGAACGCGCAGCGGCGCGCGCCGCTGCGGTCCGCGCGCATCGCGAGCCGAGGGCGCGCTCATCCTTTGCAGGCGCGCACCGAAGGCGGAGTCGCCCGCTCCGTGGCCGATATTCGCTGTTCGCCGACGATTGATCACATGTCGAATTTGGCTGCGGCTACGCTCAAACATTGCGCATTCGTCGCCTGAGGTGCGGTGCAACCGCTGCGACCGGTTCGCGCGGATCCGCGCCTGTCGGGGTCCCAATGGGCGTTTGCCGGATATGCAGGAAGCATGTATCTTCCAAGCCGCGAGATGCGCGCGCGGCCCGAGGCGCTGCTGAAAATGGACGGCAGGAGACCAACCACGCCGCACGATCTGCTACCTACGATTCTTGCGAATTTCACTGCGCCCGCCGCAGAGTGATGGACGGCATCACGCAGCAGCATCCGTTGTCGGCCCCAGCTTTCGACCGTTAATGCCCATCTCCTTCTCCTCCCCGACCAATCGCGGCTCCGGCGCCCGCGGCTCCGGCGTCACAGCCGTGCTCGGGCCCACCAATACCGGCAAGACGCATCTCGCCATCGAGCGCATGCTCGGCCATTCCTCCGGCATCATCGGCCTGCCGCTCCGGCTGCTGGCGCGCGAAGTCTATAACAAGGTCGCGGCGCGGGTCGGCGCCGACGCGGTCGCGCTCATCACCGGCGAGGAGAAGGTCAAACCGCCGAATCCGCGCTACTGGGTGTCGACCGTGGAGGCGATGCCGCGCGATCTCGATGTCGCGTTCCTCGCCATCGATGAAGTGCAGCTCGGCGCCGATCTCGAGCGCGGCCACGTCTTCACCGACCGCATGCTCAATCGCCGCGGGCGCGAGGAGACGCTGGTGCTCGGCGCCCAGACGGTGCGACCGATGGTCGAGCGGCTGCTCCCGGGCGCCCATGTGCTGACCCGGCCGCGGCTGTCGCAGCTCTCGTTCGCGGGCGAGAAGAAGATCACGCGCCTTCCCCGCCGCTCAGCCGTCGTCGCCTTCTCCGCCGACGAGGTCTACTCCATCGCCGAATTGATCCGCCGGCAGCGCGGCGGCGCCGCCGTGGTGCTCGGCGCGCTGAGCCCGCGCACGCGCAACGCACAGGTGGCGCTCTACCAGTCCGGCGATGTCGAATATCTCGTCGCAACCGACGCGATCGGAATGGGACTCAATCTCGACGTCGATCACGTCGCCTTCGCGTCCGACCGCAAGTTCGACGGCTATCAGTTCAGAAAGCTCAATCCGGCCGAACTGGCGCAGGTCGCCGGCCGCGCCGGCCGCGCCACCCGCAACGGCACATTCGGCACGACCGGCCGATGCCCGCCGTTCGAGACCGAACTTGTGCAAGCGCTCGAAACCCATTCCTTCGAGCCGATCAAGATGCTGCAATGGCGCAACTCCGCGCTGGACTTTTCCTCCGTCGGCGCGTTGCAGGCTTCGCTTGCCGATACGCCGAAGGAGAGCGGCCTCACCCGCGCGCCCATCGCCGAGGACATCCTGGTCCTCGAGCATGCCGCGCGCGACGACGACATCCGGGCGCTCGCGACGACGCGGCAAGCAGTCGAGCGGCTGTGGGACGTCTGTCAGGTGCCGGATTATCGCAAGATTTCGCCCGCCACCCACGCCGAGCTCGCCACGACGCTCTACGGCTTCCTGCTGCGGGAGGGAGCGATCCCCACCGATTGGTTCGCCCGCCAGGTCGAGCAAGCGAACCGCGACGACGGCGATATCGACACGCTGTCGAACCGCATCGCTCATATCCGCACTTGGACTTTTGCCGCCAACCGTCCCGACTGGCTCGCCGATCCCGAGCACTGGCAAGGCGTCACGCGCGCGGTCGAGGACAAGCTGTCGGATGCCTTGCACGAACGGCTGACCGAGCGTTTCGTCGACCGGCGTACCAGCGTGCTGATGCGGCGCTTGCGTGAGAATACGGTCCTCGAGACCGACATCAGCAAGAGCGGAGAAGTCGTCGTCGAGGGCCACGCCATCGGCCGGCTCGACGGCTTCATGTTCACGCCCGACGTCTCCAGCGCCGGCTCGGAAGCGAAAGCGCTCGCCGGCGCGGCGCAAAAGGCGCTCGCGGGGGAGATCGACGCGCGCGCCACACGCCTGGCGCACGCGTCGGATGGACAGCTCGTGCTCGCGTCCGACGGCACCGTCAGGTGGCTCGGCCAGCCGGTCGCCAGACTCGCGGCCGGCGAGGAGGCGCTCAAGCCGCGCCTGCGCATCATCGCCGACGAACATCTCACCGGCGCGCCGCGCGATGCGGTGCAAGCTCGGCTCGATCTCTGGCTCAAGTCGCACATCGAGAGGCTCTTGGAGGCGCTGTTCCGCCTCTCCGCCGCCGATGACGTCACCGGCATCGCGCGCGGCGTCGCGTTCCAGCTTACCGAGGCCCTCGGCGTGCTCGATCGTCAAAAGGTCGCAGAGGAGGTCAAGGGCCTCGATCAGCCCGCGCGCGCTACGCTGCGCAAATACGGGGTGCGCTTCGGCGCCTATCACGTCTACCTGCCGGCGCTGCTCAAGCCGGCCCCGCGGATGCTCGCGACGCAGCTCTGGGCGCTCAAGCACGGTGGCTCGGAGAGCAAGGCGCTCGACGCGATCCAGCAGCTTGCCGGCAGCGGCCGCACCTCAATCGCCGGTGATCCGACCATCGCCAAGCCGCTCTACCACATCGCGGGCTATCGGCTGTGCGGAGAGCGCGCCGTTCGCGTCGACATCTTGGAGCGGCTAGCCGACCTCATCCGTCCCGCATTGGCGTGGAGGGCAGGTACCGGCGGCACCAGGCCGCCGGGCGCGATCGATGGCTTTGGCTTTACCGTCACCGCCGGCATGATGTCGCTCGCCGGTTGTTCGGGCGAGGATTTCGCCTCCGTGCTGCGTTCGCTCGGCTATCGCCTGGAGAAGCGCCCGAAACCGGTCGAGCCGCCGCCCGCTTCTGCAGAATCTGCGGCGCCTGCCGCTCCCCCGGTGGACGCC
>JBAUOM010000088.1:0-7445 GCA_049579765.1 Xanthobacteraceae bacterium | reverse complement strand
GTCGACGCGTTGTCGGGCGACGAGCTCGCGGCCTCCGAACGCCCAAAACTCACCATCGAGGACCACGCGCTCTACATTTATACTTCCGGCACCACCGGCCTGCCGAAGGCGGCCAACATGAATCATTATCGGGTGATGCTGGCGAGCCACGCCTTCGCCGGGGTGATGAACACGCGGGCGAGCGACCGCATGTACGATTGCCTGCCGCTCTACCACACCGCCGGCGGCCTGGTCGCGACCGGGGCGCTGCTGGTCCGGGGCGGCTCGGTGGTGATCCGGGACAAATTCTCCGCGCGCGAATTCTGGGACGACGTGGTGCGCTGGGACTGCACCTGCTTCCAGTATATCGGCGAGCTGTGCCGTTACCTCCTCAGCGCGCCGCCAAGCCCGCAGGAACGCGCGCACCGGCTGCGGCTCGCCTGCGGCAACGGCCTGCGGCCCGACATCTGGCCGCAATTCAAGGCGCGCTTCCGCATTCCGCGGATCATCGAGTTCTACGCCGCGACCGAAGGCAATGTCTCGCTGTTCAATTTCGACGGCAAGGAAGGCGCGGTCGGCCGGCTGCCCTGGTGGGTGGCCGCCCGCTTCCCCACCAAGATCGTGCGCTTCGATCAGGAACGTCAGCAGCCTGTCCGTGACGAACGCGGATTTTGCATCGAATGCGGAATCGACGAACCGGGTGAGGTCATCGGCAAGATCATCAAGGATGCTTCGAAGCCCGGCCAGCGGTTCGAAGGCTACGCCAACGCCGCCGAGACCGACCGGAAGATCCTGCACGACGTGTTCGAGAAGGGCGACGCCTGGTTCCGCACCGGCGATCTCATGCGCAAGGACAAGGACGACTACTTCTATTTCATCGACCGCATCGGCGACACCTTCCGTTGGAAAGGCGAGAACGTCTCGACCACCGAGGCCGAGGAGGCCATCACCCGGTTCGCCGGCATCCCCGAGGCCAACGTCTACGGCGTCGCCGTTCCCGGCCGCGACGGCCGCGCCGGCATGGCCGCGATCGTCGCCGCGGACAACCTCAACCTGACGGCGCTCCACGACCATCTCGCGCGGCAATTGCCGGAATATGCCCGGCCGGTGTTCCTGCGCATCCGCCAGGACAACGACGTCACCACCACCTTCAAGCAGAAGAAGATAAACTTGGTGAAGGACGGATTCGATCCCAGCCGCACCAGTGATCCGATCTACTTCAGCGATCCGCGGCGCAAGGCCTTCGTGCGTCTCGACCCGGCGTTGTTCGCGGACATCAATGCCGGGCGGATCCGGCTATGACCGGCGACGGCGCGGGAGGGGGAGCGGGGACGATCGGACCGATGGACGTGCTCGCCTTTTGGCGCGCGGCCGGCGCGGACAGGTGGTTCGAGCAAGACCCGGCCTTCGACGCCGAGATCGCCGCGCGCTTTTTCGAACTCTGGCGTGCCGCCGCCGAGGGCAAGCTCGCGCAATGGGAAGCCACGCCGGAAGGCGCGCTGGCGCTCGTCATCGTGCTCGACCAGTTCCCGCGCAACATGTTCCGCGGAGGGGCGCGCATGTACGAGACCGACGCGGCCGCGCGCGCGGTGGCCGGTCATGCGCTCGCGCGCGGCTTCGACCGGCAGGTTGCGCAGGTCGAACGCCGGTTCTACTACCTGCCGTTCATGCACTCGGAGGATTGCGCGGACCAGGACCGGTGCGTGAAGCTCGCGCGCGGCTACGGCGATGAGGAATTCACGCGCTATGCCGAGCACCATGCCGGCATCGTCCGCCGCTTCGGGAGGTTTCCTCACCGCAACGCGGCGTTGCTTCGCGCCACCAGCGCGGAGGAGCAGGCCTTCCTCGACGACGGCGGCTTTGCCGGCTGAGCGGACCAAGCCCGGCAATTTCAGTGCAACGGGCGGCGAGCGCGCCGCGCAGGGAGTTACGGTTCGATCCATGCCGCAACGCTCGGCCTATGACGAGGAAGTCCGCGACTTCGCACCGCCATCGGCCGCGAACCAGAGCCTGGCCTGCGACCTCGTGATCGCCGGCGGCGGCCTGTCCGGGCTGAGCGCGGCGGAAGCGGCGATGCGGCGCGGGCTCGACGTCGTCGTCATCGAGAAGGGCGTGTTCGGCAAGGACGCCGCGTCCGGTCTCAATGCGGGGCAGTTCCTCACCGGATGGGCCAAGCCCGTGGAGGTCATGCTGGCGGAGCTCACGCAACAGGAGCTGCGCGGCGGCATCGCCGCCGACCAGGCGCAGCTGCGCGCGCAACGGCGGGTGCGGGCGTTCCTGCGGCGTACGGTCGAGGGCTGCCTCTGTCTTGCCGAGCTCGATCGCCGCTACAACTTGCGCGCCTCCGTCCAGCACGGCGCGGTCACCGCGGCCATGAACGACGCCGACATGGCTGGCCTGCGCGCCGGCTATCAGTTCATGGAGAAGAGCAGCCTGCGCGCATTGATGCCAGCGGCGGACGAACGCCGGCAGCCGTTCTTCAGTATTCTTTCGGCACGACAGCTCGAGGGGCGCTACGGCACGGCCGAGGGATTCTACGCCGGCGGCGTCATCGACCGCTTCGGCGGCAGCTTTCGCCCGCGCAAGTTCCTCATCGGACTGGCGCGCGCGCTGCAGAAGCGGGGCGTGCGCTGCTTCCAGCACACCGAGGCGCAAGCGCTGGATTTCGCCGACGGTCAGGTCAGCGTCTTCTGCGGCAACGGGGCCAATATCCGGGCCGGCATGCTGTTCATGGCGAACGCCTATGCCCGCCACATCAACGGCGACGTGCTCGAACGCGCGATCTTCGAATACGATTACGTCGTGGCGGTGGAGCTGCCGGAAGGAGCGCGAACGCTCGCCGCCGGGGCAGCCCTCTCCGATACCCGCGACCCCTGCTTCTACGCGCGTCGCCACGGCCGGCGGCTCTATATGGGCTACGAGGAAACGGCGGAGACCTCGCCGGAGATCATGCGGGCGGTCGCCCGTCGAACCCTCGAGGAAGGCAAGCGCGTATTCCCGGCGCTGCATGCGATGGACGAAGGCGACATCAGGAGCGCGTGGAGCGGGCGGGTCTACTACACCCTGGACGACTACCCCTTCGTCGAGCGCCGGCACGGCGGACGCGTCGTCACCTTCGCGGCGCCGTCCGATCACGGCAACGCGCTCGCGCTGCGCATTGGTCAGCTCGTCGGCAACGTCGCCGCGCATTCGGCCTCCCCGCCGAAGAGCGACGAGGACATGCGCCGGCGCCGGCGCAATGCACGGCAGCTGCGGTTGTTCGACAGCTTCCCCAAAGGGCTGCGCCTGCGGCCGGGCCGGCGCTATCAGGAGGCAGCGTTCCGGCCCGAGTCGCCGGAGGACGCGGAGGCGCAGAGCAAGGACCAACCCCCGGGGCAAGCCCGGGGGTGACGCGTGCCGGGTCCGCGGCGACCGACCAAGCTCGGCGCATGCCGTCCGATCAGAAGCTCACCGAGCCCTTGATGGCCGCGGCGACGTCGGCCGGGACGACCTTGCGCGCCACGAAGTCATCCCAGTTCTTGAACTTCTCCTTGCTGCGCGCCGCGACGATCGCCTTGGAGCGATGCGCGCCGACATGCGGCAGCTTGTCGAGCTCGGCCTCGGTCGCGGTATTGAGGTTGATCTTGGCTCTGGCGGGAGCGGTCGCGACGCCGGTGGTCGCCGGCTTGGCTGGCGCCGGGGCGGCCGCGGAGGGAGCGGGCTTGGCGGGTTGCGCGGGCGGCATGCCCTGGGCGAAGGCCGGGATGGACAGCAGCGCGAGCATTGTCGAGATGGCGAGAAGACGGGTGAACATTGCAGGTCATCCTTTCTTGATCCCACATGGCTCGACCGTGAAGAGTCGCTTCGGCGAAGCCGCGCGGGCGTTGTGCATCTCAGCCCCGGAACGGCGGCGTGCGTTGGAACGGTGGCCGCTACCGGACTGATGGCGCGACAAATAGCCGATCGATCTCGAACGGCGCATGGACAGCGCGTTCATCGGACATTCAACGGCACGCCACAAAGTCGACGGAATCGCAAGACGGAAGACGGGGCGGAGGTACGCACGCACTCTTGGCCGCGCGATTGCGGCAACGCCTCTCGATCTCTCCCGCGTATCTCCTGCCGGAGCCACGGTCTATGAAGTGGTCCCGGCAGCCCGCAAGCTGTCACCCGCACGCACTCGGCGTGATCGCACCGGCCGCCGTGCCAAGGACTGACCGGAGCCCGCGCGCCGAAAAGGTAACGAGATCGCGGCCGCTCGCGTCAGGCTAGAGCACGGGCGATCGCGGCGACCGCCGCCTCGATCTCCTCCATCGTGTGGTAGCAGCCGAAGCCGAAGCGGATGCGCTCTCCGCGCACGTCGGTGATGATGTTCGCGCGCATGAGCCGATCGTGGACCGCCTGCGCGGTCACGAGCTCGAAGGTCAGGAAATGGCCGCGCGCGGTTCCGCTCCCGACCGGGGTCACCAGCCGGGCTTCCGACAGGATCCGCACCTCGGCGCGCGCGACCTCGGCGCGGAAGCAGTCCTGCAGCGCCAATACGTGCTCGTGGATGGCATCGACGGTCAGCCCGATATTGCTCATCCAGTCGAGCACGGCGGCCAGGCGGTAAAGCCCGGTCGGATCGAAGGTCGCGCCCAGAAAGCGCGAGCCGTCGGTGCCGTAGCCGACACCTCCGCCGCGGGCGCTGAGCGCGCCGAAGGCGGCGAACCAGCCGGTGTCGCGCGGACGCATGGCGAAGCCGGGCGGGCAGTGCATGAAGCAGACCCCTTCGCCCGCCATGGCGTATTTGTAGCCGCCGGCGAGATAGAACGCGCGGCCGGCGGCCGCCCGCAGGTCCGTGGGCAGCGCCATGAAGCCGTGATAGCCGTCGACCACGACCAGCGCATCCGCGTCGGCGACCGCGCCGACGATGGCGTCAAGCGGCCCGCTGCTAGCCGCGGAGTTGAAGAAGATCTGGCTGACGTAGACGAGATCATGGCTGCCGCGACGCGCCGCCGCCGCGAAGCGGTCGGGAAAGCTCGCGAACGGTTCGGTCGCGATCCGCTCCACGGCGACCAGGCCCTCTTCCTCCAGGCGGGCGATCTGGCGGGTGAAGGAGTGAAACTCGCTGTCGCTGGTGAGCACGCGCGGCGCCACGGCGGCCGGCAGTGCCGACAGGAGGCGACGGACGAAGTCATGCGTGTTGGGCGCAAACGCGATGCTGCCGGGATCGGGCAGGGCAAGGATGGCGGCGATGCCGCGCTGCGCGCGTGGCATCAGCGTACCGAAAATCGTCTCCCACTTGTTGTCGGCGAGGCGCGCTGCGTCGGCGAGCGCCCGGCGGTGGGCGTCGCAGGCCGCATCCGGCCAGAAATGATGGCTGTGTGCCGCCAGATGGATGCGTGCGGGCTGAGCGCCACGGAACTCGCTGAAATGGCTGCGCAGATCGAGCATCGTCACGCGGTGGGCCTGGCCGTGTAGCTGTAGCCCATCGCATCTTCGAGCTCGCGCGGCAGCCTGGGAAGGCGTGAGCGCGGGATGAGATAGGTCGACAACCGGAACAGGTCGGAGAAGATGCGGTGCCGCGCGGCGGTGTCGCGCAGGTAATCGTGGCCAGCGGTGCCGCCGGTCCCGATCTTCACCCCGATCATTCGCTGCACCATGAGCGCGTGCCGATAGCGCCAGAGCGTGAGCAGTTCATCGAGGCTCATCAACGCGGACAGCAGCCTGAACGGCAATTGCAGGACCGGACGGTCGCGGTAGACGATGATGAACAATGCGGCCTGCACCGCCTTGCGCGACATCTGCCAGGGCGAGGCCCCGGCCGCGGTTGCGAATATCGCCTGGAACTCCTCGAGCGACGCCTCGATCCTTCCCGCTTCGCTCTCCCGGCGCTCCCGGCTCAGCGTTGTGTTCGCGCGCACGCGCGCGGCGTCGTCTTCGAGCATCTCTTGCACCGCTCGGCGGTATTCGCGCGAGAAATCGTAGTCGGGACGGTGCACGAACGGCGTGCGCGACAGCCAGTCGTCGAGCTGGTGGATCAGCTTGGGGCCGCGCTCCGCGGCGGCGATGCGGGATTTGTCCGCCACGACCAGCGTGTCGTCGAACCGCTTGCCGGCGTAGTCCAGCCGCGCCGTGGCGGACAGGCCGAGCCTGATCTCGATCAGCCGGAACTGCGCCGACTGGAAGCCCGATGCCGGGAACAGGAAGTCGCGGAAATCGAGGAAGTCCAGCGGCGTCATCGTCTCCAGCACCTCGAGCTGCTGGATCAGCAGCTTGAGGATCTCGTTGATGCGGTCGAGCCCGTGCACGATGCGCCCGAGATACTCGTCCTCGAGCACGTTGCCGCCGAAATCGGCCTGAATGCGGTCGAGCTCGTGCAGGATCTGCTTGAACCACAGTTCGTAAGCCTGGTGCACGATGATGAACAGCATCTCGTCGTGCGCCGGCCGGCCGTGCCGAACACTCGCGGGTTGCTGGGCGGACAACAGCCGGTCGAGCTCGAGATAGTCCGCATAATAGGCGCCGCTCGCAGACGAGGATTTCGAGGAGGACTCGTTCGAGGAAGACTTGTTCGAGGAAGACTTGTTCGAGGAAGACTCGGAGGAGGAGGACTCGGAGGAGGACTTGGAGGAGGAGGACTTGGACATCGCCCAACCTTTCGCAGCTATGTCCAATATGTCCGGTGCGACGGCCGAAACCGCTCGCGCCGGCGAGACTGGCGAACTCACGAAAGCAGAATAGCGCAGACAGGCTCGTTCGGCGAGGTCGACCGGACACGCCCGCGCGAGCGCATTGGCGAGTTTGCCCCGAAGTGACCCCCGTCCTTCTTCTGCGGGTTCCCGCCTGTCCGCGGCGAGAGCGCTCGCCGTTCTATGACGCTAGGTCCTGTTGACATTCATCGGAGCCAGATCATGGCGCCGACGAGGAATAGCATGGATGCGAACGAGAGCGCGGTCTTCTCGTAGCGGGTGGCGATGCGGCGAAAATGCTTGATCTTGTTGAAGAACCGCTCGACCAGATTGCGTTCCTTATAGATGTGTTTGTCGTACGGGAGGGTTCGCGATCGGGCGGAGATCGATGGGATTACGGCCTCTGCGCCAGCTTCTGTAATGCGGGCGCGAAAACGATCGGAGTCGAAGCCCTTGTCGGCCAGCAGATGGTCGAAGGACAGGCCGCTAATCAAGTCCTCGGCCTGAAGGATGTCGTGCACTTGGCCAGCAGTCAGAATGAAGCGAACGGGATTGCCGAGCGCGTCCACACCGGCGCCGATCTTCGTGCTCAGGCCGCCGCGCGAACGCCCGATCGCCTCATCTTCGCTTCCCCTTTTGCGCCGGCCGCGTGCTGGTGCGCGCGCACGATGGTGGAATCGATGATTAGGTATTCGAAGTCCGGATTTTCGATCAACGCATTGAAAACACGCTGCCAAACGCCCTTCTTGGCCCATCGGCGGAACCGCTGGAACACGCTGTTCCAGTTGCCGAACTCTTCCGGCAGATCGCGCC
>JBAUOM010000087.1:0-2188 GCA_049579765.1 Xanthobacteraceae bacterium | reverse complement strand
CCCCCGGAGCGCGCGCGATCACCGGCGCGCCGCTGCGGCCGCCCCAGATGCTGAGCTGGTCGATGGCAGCAGCCCGGAAGGTGTCGCCGGCGGCGAGCATCACCGAGCGGCCCTCGTCGCGCAGCTTGGCGGCGAGCTTGCCGATGGTGGTGGTCTTGCCCGAGCCGTTGACGCCGACGACGAGCACGACGAAAGGCTTCTCTTCGCCCAGCGCTAGCGGCTTCGCCACCGGGGCGAGCACCTTCTCCACCTCGCCGGCGACGACGGCCTTCACCTCCTCGGGCGTGATCGACTTGTCGTAACGCCCTTCGCCCACCGCCGCGGCGATCTTGGCCGCGCTGTCGAGGCCGAGATCGGCGCGGATCAGCACGTCCTCGATCTCGTCGAGCATGGCGTCGTCGAGCCTGCGCTTGGCGACGAGATCGGCGACCGCGCCGCCGACCGACGCCGAGGTACGCTTGAGCCCGCCGCTGAGCCGCTGCCACCAGCTTGCCTTCTCTGTCGGCTGATCGTTCATGGTGTTCCGGATGCTTGGCTCGAGCGGTCAGCACGCATTTGTAGCGGAATCCGCCATCGTCTGCCTTACTTCGCTCATGGTCGCCGTCGTGGTAGCGGTTCCGCCCGACCTCGGTAAGGGACCATGACGCCGCAAGAGATAGAGGCTCGCGTGCTCTATCGCGACGCCCTGATGCTGGTGATCGACAAGCCGGCGGGGTTCGCCGTGCACAAGGGGCCGAAGGGCGGCGAAAGCCTCGAAGACCATTTCGGCGCGCTGCGCTTCGGGCTGCCGCGCGCGCCTGCGCTCGCGCACCGGCTCGACCGCGACACGTCCGGTTGCCTCGTGCTCGGACGCCACCGCAAGGCCCTGGCCGAGCTCGGCCGCCTGTTCAAGGGCGGGCACATCGGCAAGACCTATTGGGCGGTGGTCGCGGGCGGACCGACCGAGGAGGAGGGCCGCATCGAGCTGCCCCTCGGCCGCAAGGACGCAACCCGCGGCTGGTGGATGAAGCACGATCCCGCCGGCCAGCCGGCGGTGACGACCTGGAAGGTATTGGGCCGCGCAAAGGAAGTGACTTGGCTCGCGCTCGAGCCCCTGACCGGCCGCACCCACCAATTGCGGGTGCATTGCGCCGCCATGGGATGGCCGATCATCGGCGACAGCGTCTACGGAGATGCCCCGCGCATCGGCGGACCCGGCCTGCATTTGCACGCGCGCGAGATCGTGGTGCCGCTCTACAAGAACCGCGCGCCGATCCGCGTCGTCGCGCCGGTGCCCTCGCATATGCGTGAGCGGCTGTGCCAATGCGGCTGGACGGGCGAAGCGCCGCCGCGCGCTGCTCAATAAATCGTCGCTCTTAGGCGCTCGGGATATTCGCGGTCGTGCCGCTCGGCGTCGTGCCGGCCGTCGGTGATCTCCGCGAGAATTTTTCCCGAGGTCGGCAGCGTCCTGCGATCGACCCAGGTCGAAGGCTCCCACAATTTCGAGCGCACCAGCGCCTTGGGGCACTGGTAGTAGACGCGCTCGACGGAAACGATGAGCACCACCTTCGGCGTCTTGCCCTGCAGGATGAACTGCGCGCAGAGCTCGGGATCGGCCGAGATCGCGCATTTCCCGATGACCCGAATGACCTCGCCGCAACCGGGAATCATGAACATCAGCGCAACACGCGGATCCCGCACGATGTTGCGAAAGCTGTCGATGCGATTGTTCCCGCGGCGGTCGGGAATGAGCAGCGTCTTCTCGTCGGCGACCCGCACGAAACCCGGCGGATCGCCGCGCGGCGAGCAGTCGAGGCCCTCCGGCCCGCTGGTTGCCAGCGCAAAGAACGGCGCCGCCTCGATCAAGGCCCGATAAGCGGCGTTGACGTGATCGATCTCCTTGGTGAGCGCGTTGGCGACCGGCGGCTCGGAGAACGGCGCCTCGAGCTCTTCGGTGGTCGCGATCAGATGCTTGCTGAAATCAGCGGCGGCCATGCGTGCGCTCCGGATAACGGGTCAGGCGGCAAGCAGCTGCCGTCCGTCGTGGCCCTTGATGGCCACGTCGACAACCATACCAGATTCCACCGGCGCGTTGAGTCCCACAAGTGTGAAGTGCTCGGTGTGACCGAGCCGCGCCGATTCGGCCAGCACGCGCCGGGTGCAGCCGACCTGCGCGTCGAGATGGGCGCGCAGCGCCGCGGCGCCCTTC
>JBAUOM010000086.1:0-4002 GCA_049579765.1 Xanthobacteraceae bacterium | reverse complement strand
GCTGTTTCCGGTCGACTGGCCGGAGCCTTTCGGCATCGTGATGATCGAGGCCATGGCCTGCGGCACTCCGGTGCTGGCTTTTCGCCGTGGCTCGGTTCCCGAAATCGTCGACGACGGGGTGACCGGCGCAATCGTCGACACGGAGGAGGAGGCGGTAAGGAAGCTGCCTCAGGTTCTCTCGCTCGATCGCCGCGCGGTACGCCGGCGCTTCGAGGAGCGTTTCTCCGCCACGCGCATGGCGAAGGACTACATTCAGGTCTATCGCTCGCTCATGCGAAGGCCTTTACCGATCACCGATCCCGATCCGGGCATCGCAGTCGTGCGCCCGCGCACGCAAGCGAGCCTGAACTGAGCGTTTAGCTGCGAGCCTCACTCTTCAATTCGCCGAAGTGAGCTATTTTGCTCAGACTCCGGACGGATAAAAGCGCAGGCAAACAGCGACCGATACGCGATCGCAACGCGTCGGTCTTCTATTCGGCTTGCGCAACCGGAACCCACTCGGGTGTCCGTGTCCTCGCTCCGAAACATGTCGGGCGAAAGGAAATACCATGGAAATGCCTTCGATCCTGCAAGGAGAATCGCTGACGCGTCTGCTGCAAGGGGCAGTCGCCGGTGCCGTCGTGACGATGTTTGTCGGCTTTTACTGGGGCGGTTGGACGCTCGGCAGCAGCGCTGACAAGATGGCGAAAGAGCACGCGGAGCTGGCGGTCGTGGCCGCGCTGGCGCCCGTGTGCGCCGACAAATTCCGCGCGCTGCCGGACGCCGCGGCGAAGCAGGCCACGCTTTCGAAGGTCGACTCGTGGAAGCGCCGCGACGAATTCCCCAAGGAGCTCGTGACCCTCCCGGGCGAATCGTACCCGAGCTCGGCCCTCGTGGACGCGTGTTACACGCTGTTGTTTCCGAAGTCGGCCGCGCTCAAGTGAGATGACGGCTACCGAGCGCCAGATCTTGCATCGGTCTTGCATCGGTCCTGCGCCGGGCGGTCGGTACGCGAGCAAGTGGCCACGCCATCGAAAGGCAAAGCCATGCCAGTCCGTTCGATCCTGCGGGCCAAGTCGCTGACCCGTCTTCTGCAAGGGGCAGTCCTCGGTGCCGTCGCGACCATGGTTGTCGGCTTTTCCTGGGGCGGATGGAGCCTCGAAAGCACTGCAAGGCAAATGGCGGAGGAGCGTGCCGACACTGCCGTCGTGGCGGCACTGGCGCCGATCTGCGTCGACAAGTTCCGACGCCAGGAGGACGCCGCCGCGAGGCTGATCGAGTTGAAAAAGGTCGTTTCGTGGAGTCAGGCCTCTTTCGTCGCGGCCCATGGCTGGGCAACGATGCCGGGGTCGGGCGCGCCCAAGACGCTAGCCGTGGCCCGGGCCTGTGCGGAAATGCTCGATGCCCGGTAGAGCATGATCCCGAAAAGTTGCAGACTTTTCGGACAAGATCATGCGACCAAACAAATACTCAGAGCGAAATCGCGATTCAATCTGAAGCGGGTCGTCGGAGCGCAGCCTGGTGGGTTCGCCGCACTGTTCTGCGTCAACCCAGCGAGCACGGTTCTAGTCGTGCAGCACCACGTTCAACAACGAGCTGTGAACTTCCAGGCCGCTGCCGTTGTAGTCGACGAAGCCCAAGCGCCGAAATTTGTTCATGAAGAAGCTCACGCGTGAGCGTGTCGTGCCGATCATCTCCGCGAGCGTCTCCTGGCTCATTTTTGCAATGATCGGCTCGGGCCTGCCTTCCTTGCCGAAGTTCGCCAGCAGCAACAGCAGCCGCGCCAGGCGTTTCTCGCTGGAATTGAACAGCTGGTCCACCAGGTCCTCTTCGACCCGGATGGTGCGGGCCAGCAGATGCGAGATGAAGACCTCGGAGAACCCGGGCTCGTCGTGCAGCACGCGGATGATGCTCGTTTTCTGCAGCCGCATGATCGTGCACTCCGTCATCGCCGCGACGGTCGCGATGCGCCGCGGCTGCCCGGCCAGGCATCCCTCGCCGCAGAACTCGTTCGCTCCGAGCAGGGCGATGACCGCCTCTTTCCCTTGGTCGGAAACAACGGCGACCTTGACCTTGCCCTTCTGGATGTAGAACACGGCATCCGCAGGCTCGCCCTGCGAGAAGACGACTTGATCCTTGCGATATTTGGATATGGTTCTGCCCTCGCCGACCTTGGCGAGAAACGATTTGGCATCGAACGGGGGTCTTCGTTGGCTTGCCATGGCGAGATGTCCTGGCCAGCGGCATCGCGCCGCGTCGACCAAGGTATCTTGGGCGCTCGCTGGCGCGGGTGGAGTTGGCCGGCCGCTGCTGCTGCTAGAGCATGACCCCGAAAAGTTCCAGACTTTTCGGATAAGCTCAGCATGGACAGTCTACACTCTCCACGACGACTTCTCCAGCAGACCCGTCGCTCCGGCTGTCGCCCAAACCGTCGCGGCGGTGATCGCGAAGGAGGCGAGGGCGGCCGCAAGAGGCATGCAAAGCAGCACGCCGTCTTCCTCGAGATATGCAAATGAGACCGGCATGATGACCATGGCCGCAACGATGTGTAACTGAACGGAAATGTCCCCATTCAGTCGGATCGGCGGCGCTGCGATGCGACCGGCGAAGCAACCACGGGCCGAGTTCCGGCCGGTCAAATCAATGTCGAGGTTTTTTCGTTCATTCGGTGGTCAATTCTATACAGACGGCGCCCCGCCATCGACCTAGGGTGCGCGGGTAGCAGAGGGCCGCCGAAGCGCGGCACTCGGCCGCATGGCGTGCGCCAACCTGCTCACGGCTTTGCGAAAGGCTCGATACGGACGGGGCAGGCAGAGCGCTCCCTGGCAGCGACAGGGAGCGTCTCGCTTGTGCCGTGGTCGCTCCGCCATTACGACATTGCCCTGGACCTGAAGAACGGGAAACGCCGCTTTTGACCCCTGTCATACCCGACGCCCGCGCCTTGACGCAGATCCTGTCGCGTTATCGCGCTCCCAGCCCCGCGCGCAGCATCGTCGAGCTCGTCATCACCGTCGGGCCGCTGATCCTGCTCTGGTTTCTGATCTGGGCAACGCTCGATCTCGGCTACTGGCTCGGTCTGCTGCTGGCGCTGCCGGCGGCGGGCTTCCTGGTGCGGCTGTTCATGATCCAGCACGATTGCGGTCATGGCGCCTTCTTCCGTCTCCGTCGCACTAACGACTGGGTCGGCCGCGTGATCGGGGTGTTGACGCTCACGCCGTACGACTTCTGGCGCCGCACCCACGCCGTTCACCACTCGACGTCGGGCAATCTCGATCGCCGCGGGATCGGCGACATCGACACGCTGACCGTGCGCGAATACGTTGCGCGCTCGCGCTGGGGCCGGCTGCGCTACCGCCTCTACCGCCACCCCGCCGTCATGTTCGGCCTGGGCCCCGCCTATCTGTTCATCCTGCAGCATCGCTTGCCGGTCGGCCTCATGCGCGGCGGCTGGCAGCCCTGGCTCAGCACCATGGCGACCAACGCCGCCATCGCGGTGATCGTCGCCGCGATGATATGGCTGATCGGCATCGGTCCGTTCCTGCTCGTGCATCTGCCGATCATGCTGCTCGCCGCCTCGGCCGGGGTGTGGCTGTTCTATATCCAGCACCAGTTCGAGAATACCGTGTGGGCGCGCGACGGCGCCTGGAACCTGCAGGAGGCGGCGCTGCACGGCAGCTCGCACTATGCCCTGCCGGGCCCGCTGCGGTGGTTCACCGCCAATATCGGCGTTCACCACATTCACCATCTGTGCAGCCGGATCCCGTGTTACCGGCTGCCGCTGGTGCTGCGCGACCACCCGCAGCTCGAGGGCATCGGCCGGCTCACCCTGCTCCAGAGCGTCCGCTGTGCGCGGCTGGTGCTCTGGGACGACGGCCGCCAGCGTCTCGTCTCTTTCCGCGAGGCGCGTCGGCAGCGCGCTTGAAGTTGAAGGCGATCTAGTGTCCCGATTCCGAAGTTCGCATCATTAAGCGGCACCCTCGTTTGCGAACTTCGGAATCGAAGGACACTAGCAACTTATTGATC
>JBAUOM010000085.1:0-3750 GCA_049579765.1 Xanthobacteraceae bacterium | reverse complement strand
TCCTTGATCGACTTGTCGAGCGCGGCGAGCTGACCGGGGCTGCATATTGCGGCAACCGCGCGCGAAGCCCGCGCGGTGCCGAGAAACTCCCCGGTCGCGCTGCAGGCCATATTCTTGACCGAAGCCTTCCGCTTGTCGTCGCCGGGCTCGCTCATGATCTTCTGCAGGTCGGCCACGGTGTCCTCGAGATTCTTGGTGGCGATCGAGATCGCCTCCTCGAGCGCGTCGACGACGCTGTCGCAGTCCTCGTCGGCGGCGAGCGGCGCGGGAGCCGCGAGCAAGGCGATCAGCGCGGTCGCCGCGGCCGCGGTCGTCAAGGCGTGCATAGCGCTTCCTTTCGGTGATGCCGCCGGGCGCGGCGGCGGTGGCGGGCTTACTCGCAGTTCTTGTCGACCTGGCTCTGCAGCTGCCGGATCGAACGGTCGAGGCCGGCGAGCGTGCGCGTGCGCTCGTCGCCCTCGTCGAGACATTCGTCGACGACGATGCGGAACGACCTGATCAGCCCGAGCCCTTCGCCGAAGGCAGCGCACAGGGCGGCGGGGTTGCTGCCGCCTTTGGCCGCCGGGTCGCTCTTGTCGATCAGGACCTGCACGCCCTTGGTCATGGCTTCGCATTCGTCGGCCTGCGCCGCGGCGGCGGCACAGCCGAGCACCCCCGCGAGCACGATCGCCGTCCGCATCGCATTCGTCATGATCGTGATGTCTCCTCGACCTCGTTGCGACACAGCCTACCGGCAGCGCGTGCGAGTGTCACGCCGCGCGCGCGCGCGGCGCCGCCGCGATCGCCGTAAAATTTTCGTATCCGCGCGCGCGTCAGCGCGACGCGAGTGGTGGATGCGAAGGTCGAGACGCCGGCGACGTCACGGGCTGGCGTGATCGATGAATTTCGCCGGCGGCGCCTCGCCCCATTGCGAGGTGAGCGCCTCTTCCGCCGGCACCAGATTGGAGCCGTTGGCGAGATTGAGGCGGTCGCTGTCGGCCCAGTGCTCGTGCACGCGGCCCCAGGGATCGGCCCAGTAGTCGTAGACCTGGCTGCCCAGCACGTGCCGGCCGATGCCCCACATGTGCTCGTAGGTTCCGAACTGCGCCAGGTAGTCGTGGCCCATGGCGACATCGTCGATGTCGGGCACCTCGAACGACAGGTGATTGAGCCCGGTCTTGGCGTGGTTGAGGCAGAAGAAGACGTGGTGGTCGACATAGGCATCGCCGCGGTCGCAGCGATTGAACGACCCGATCAGGTTCTCCTTCTCGCCGGCGTAGACGTCATCCGAGCAGACGAAGCCCAGCGTCTCGCGGAACCAGCCCACGGTCTCTTGGAACTTCGGCGTCATCAGCACGCCGTGCCCGATGCGCTTCACGTGCGAAGGGCCCTTGGGCAGACGCATCAGCTCGCCCGCGCGCGACAGCGGGTCGTCGCCGGTGTTGAGCTTCTGGCGTCTGGCCGCGATCGGCGGCAGGGTGGCGATGCCGTGCACGACCTCGATCTGGTAGCCGTTCGGCTCGGTGAGCCGCACGCGCTTGCCGCCGCCGGGCTCGTCGATCGACTCGACCGCGGAGGCGCCGGGCGCCTTGGCGAGGCGTTTGAGGTCGTCCTCGCTCGCGGCGTAATAGGCCAGCCCGACGAATTTCGGCTCGCCCTTCTCGGTGACGTGGATGTGGTGGGGAGGATCGGTGCCGCGCATGTAGAGCGCGCTCGACGTGCGCTCCGCGCGCGCCATGCCGAAACGCGTGAGAAACTCCTCGGCGACGTCGAGGTCGGGCGACCGGAGCCGGCCATAGGCGATGTCGGTGACCTTGATCCAAGCCATGCGCGTCATCCCATAGGTAGCGGGTTGTCGTTGAGCGTGCAGTTTCGCCGTGATGTCGTCTCCGCGCAAGCGGAACCCATGGTGGCGCGCCCGCCGGCCTCCGGCATATGGGCGCCGGCCTTCGCGGGGAAAACCGGAGCGTGACGCTCGGGCGCCGCCAGGAGCTACCCGAGATTCAGCTCCTTGAAGAAGTCGTTGCCCTTGTCGTCGATCACGATGAAGGCGGGGAACTTCTCCACCTCGATGCGCCAGATCGCCTCCATGCCGAGCTCGGCATATTCCACGGTTTCGACCTTCTTGATGCAGTGCTCGGCGAGGTTGGCCGCGGCGCCGCCGATCGAGGCGAGATAGAAGCCGCCGTATTTCTGGCAGGCCTCGCGCACCGCGGGAGAACGGTTGCCCTTGGCCAGCATGACCAGGGAGCCGCCGGCGGCCTGGAAATCGGCGACGAAGGAGTCCATCCGTCCCGCCGTGGTGGGGCCGAAGGCGCCCGAGGCGTAGCCCTGTGGCGTCTTGGCCGGGCCGGCGTAATAGACCGGATGGTTCTTGAAATAATCCGGCAGCCCCTGCCCCTGCTCCAGCCGCTCGCGCAGCTTGGCATGCGCGAGGTCGCGCGCCACGATCATCGGACCCGACAGCGAGAGCCGCGTCCGGATCGGATGCCGCGACAGCTGCGCCAGAATCTCCGGCATCGGGCGGCGCAAATCGACCTGGACGACCTCGCCGCCGAGCTTCGCTTGATCGATATCGGGCAGGTATCGCGCCGGATTGTGCTCGAGCTCCTCGAGGTAGACGCCGTCGCGGGTGATCTTGCCCAGCGCCTGGCGGTCGGCCGAGCACGAGACGCCGAGCCCGATCGGCAGCGAGGCGCCGTGGCGCGGCAGCCGGATCACGCGCACGTCGTGGCAGAAATATTTGCCGCCGAACTGCGCGCCCACGCCGAGCGACTGCGTGAGCGTGTGCACCTCCTCCTCCATCGCCCGGTCGCGGAAGGCGTGGCCGTCTTCGGAGCCCTGCGTGGGTAGATCGTCGAGATAGCGGCAGGAGGCGAGCTTGACCGTCTTCATCGTGAGTTCGGCCGAGGTGCCGCCGATGACGATGGCGAGGTGGTAGGGCGGGCACGCCGCGGTGCCGAGCGTGAGCACCTTCTCTCGGAGGAAGGCGATCAGGCGCTCCGGGGTGAGGATCGAGGGCATCGCCTGGAACAGGAACGACTTGTTGGCGGAGCCGCCGCCCTTGGCGATGAACAGGAGCTTGTAGGCGCCGTCGTTCTCGCCCCGGCCTTCGGCGTAGATCTCGACCTGCGCCGGCATGTTCGAGCGGGTGTTCTTCTCCTCGAACATGGAGATGGGCGCGAGCTGCGAGTAGCGCAGATTGCGCTTGAGATAGGCGTCGCGCGCCCCTTCCGCGAGCGCCGCCTCGTCCTCGCCGTCGGTGAAGACGAGCCGGCCCTTCTTGCCCATGATGATGGCGGTGCCGGTGTCCTGGCACATCGGCAGCACGCCGCCGGCGGCGATGTTCGCGTTCTTGAGAAAATCGTAGGCGACGAACTTGTCGTTGTCGCTCGCGGCGGGATCGTCGAGGATCGCGCGCAGCTGCTTGAGATGTCCCGGCCGCAGCAGATGATTGATGTCGGTGAAGGCGGCTTCCGCGAGCGCGCGCAGCGCCTCGCGCTCGACCACGACAAGGTCGCGGCCGCCGACGCGCTCGCTGCGCACGCCCTCGGCCGTGAGCCGGCGATAGGGCGCCGTGTCCTTGCCGAGCGGGAACAGCGGCGTGTGCTTGTAGGGCGGGGTGACCTGGGCGGGCGCGTTCATGGCGATCCTGGCGCGATGATGCGGCCAATGTAGCCCGGATGGAGCGCAGCGCAATCCGGGATCGGCTCGGCGCGCCGGACGCGCGCCGCCCGCGCCCTTGCAATTCCACCATCGCCGGCGAATGAT
>JBAUOM010000084.1:0-1866 GCA_049579765.1 Xanthobacteraceae bacterium | reverse complement strand
GGGCGGCGCTGCGCAACCCCTCCGTCAGCGCGGCGTGAATGGCGCGGTTCGAGCGGTGGCTTTCCGAGCCGCCGCGCAGGATGGCGGCATTGCCGGCCTTGAGGCACAGCGCGGCGGCATCGGCGGTGACGTTCGGCCGGCTCTCGTAGATGACACCGACGACGCCGAGGGGCACGCGCACGCGCTCGATGGTCATGCCGTTCGGCCGCAGCCAGCGCTCCGTCACCGTGCCGACCGGATCGCCGAGCGCGCGCACCACGTCGAGGCTGTCGGCGGTGGCGGCGATGCGCGGATCGTCGAGCGCGAGGCGGTCGAGAAACGCCGCCGTGGCGCCCGCCGCCTTGGCTTCGGCCAAGTCCTGGGCATTGGCGGCGAGGATGTCCGCCTTGCTGCGGCGCATCGCCTGCGCCATCGCCGCCAGCGCCGCGTCCTTCTGTGCCGTGCCGGCGAGCGCGAGCACGCGCGCGGCGCTCTTCGCCTCGCGCCCGATGGCGTGCATCAGCGCGGCGATGTCGGAGCCTTCGACGGTCTTGAGCGGCGCGGTCACGGCGAAATCCATGTTCTGAGCATTACCCTACCACGTTCGCAGGGGGCTCGCGAGACCGCGCTAGTGCCCCGAACCCGAAGTTCGCGCGCACCGTGCGGCGAGTGCGATTCGCGAACTTCGAGTTCAAAAGGGGCACTAGAATCATAGAGTTGCCAGTGGTCCCCAGATTCCGAAGTTCGTATCTGAACGTGCCGCGAGTGCTGACGAACTTCGGAATCGGACCACTGGTTGCCGCGCTCCCTGGGCGCGGGTAATGACACCGGGGCTGCGACGCAGGGGGACGAGATGAAGCTCAAGGATCAGGTGGCGATCGTGACCGGCGCCGGGCGCAATATCGGCGAGGAGATCGCCAAGCTGTTTGCCGCCGAGGGCGCCAAGGTTGCGATCGTCGACATGGACAGGCCGCGCGGCGAGCGGGTCGCCGGCGCCATCACCGCCGCCGGGGGCGAAGCCGAGCTGTTCGCCGCCGACGTCTCCAGGGGCAGCGAGGTGGCCGCCCTGGTCAAGGCCGTCGCCGACCGCTTCGGACGCATCGACATCCTGGTCAACAACGTCGCGATCTCCGACAACAAGCACATTTTCGACATCACCGAGGAGGAGTGGGATCGCGTGCTGGCGGTGACGCTGAAGAGCCAGTTCCTGATGGCCAAGCACGTCGCCCAGCACATGGCGGCGCAGGGCTCGGGCGGGCGGATCGTCAATATCGGCTCGACCTCGGGCTTCATGGGGCGAAGCCGCGCCATCGCCTATTCCGCGGCCAAGGGCGGCGTCGCCAACCTGACCCGGGCCATGGCGGCGCAACTCGCCCCGCACAAGATCAGGGTCAATGCGATCGTGCCGAACAAGATCGGCTCGCCGGTCGGCAGGGACGAGTTCGATCCCGCCCGGCCGGTGCCGAACATGGCTAGGCGCCCCGGCCAGCCGGAGGAGGCGGCGAAGGCGGTGCTGTTCCTGGTGAGCGAGGATTCCTCGTTCGTCTACGGCGCCAATCTGTTCGTCGACGGTGGCGTTTCGGCGATGGACTTATCCTGACCGGCAATCGGGCGGCGCGCGATCCTTGATGACTGCGCGCCGACCTTGTCCCCGGCGCGCTCATCGCGGTGTGCTCGACCGCACGGCCCGGGACCGGTCCTTGCCGGCGTTCGTCATCGCGCTCGCCCGAGGACTCGCCGCGGCTACGCTCTCGCCTTCAGCAGTTGCGCGAGCGGCTGGCTGGCATCGGCGAGCACGCCGGGGGTGACCGGCAAGCGGCGCTCGATCAACCGCCGCGCTACCGCCAGGTCACGCTGCGCGTTGATCCCCAGAGCATAGGCGAGGCG
>JBAUOM010000083.1:0-4644 GCA_049579765.1 Xanthobacteraceae bacterium | reverse complement strand
GGCGGCCGCCGCCGCTGAACTGCGCGCGGGTCGCTGCCTACCGAGGCCAGATACGCGGCCATGGCCATCGCTTCGGGGGTTCCGGTGGTATAATGTTCCCGCAGGAACCAAGCGTTGGTTTGCCTGAGCTCCCGTGGGCTGCGGTGGCAGGCGCTGCAGGTATCGGCGAAGATCTGCGCGGGGGACTTGCCGGCGTCGAGGTTCGATTGGGCCTGCGCCGGGAGCACCGCCAAGGAGACGGCAGTGCCGATCGCCCACTGCACGATTTTGCTGACGCTCCGCACCTCGCCCTCCGTCATCGTCCGCCGCCGGGCCGACCCCTCACGCTTTGCTTGGGATTTTTGTCCAAATGAGGATGGGGCCCGACCTGGCGCGTGTCTGATCCAGACTTATCTGCAATATATGCTTGCAACCCGAGCGCGTTGCCGGAACGAGAGGACTTTGTTTTAATTCAGGTAGCCGGCGGGCTGCCGGTCGCCGAGGGGCCGCAGCCTGATCCGTGCGCGCCGACGCCGGTGGGCGCCAATTGTGTCGCGGGCGTGGCAAGGGACGACGGCTCGGTAGGACGCGGCCGATGGATCGGTTGCTTCGGGCGGCATTCGGAAGGCTGATAGGCACCGGGAATCTCCGGGTCACGACCGCGCGCGGATCGACCTTTGTCTTGGGGGACGGCAGCGGCAGACCCGCGGCAATTCGCTTCACTACCCCGACAGCCGAGCACGGCGTCCTCATCGACCCGGCATTGCGATTCGGCGAAGCCTACATGGATGGCGGCATCGTGGTCGAGCAAGGCTCGATTGCGGATGTCCTTGCGATCGTGCTCGGTCAGCGCCGCGATGGCAGCCTTCCGGCATGGGCACGATTGCGAGGGCTTACGCGCTATCTCTCGCGTCGCATCAGGCAATTCAACCCGCGCCCGCGCGCGCGGCGCAACGTCGCGCACCACTACGATCTCGACGGCCAGCTTTACACGCTGTTCCTCGACGCCGACCGCCAATATAGCTGCGCCTATTTCGAGAGCGCCGGGCAATCGCTCGATGACGCCCAGCTCGCGAAGAAACGCCACCTGGCGGCGAAGCTTCTGCTCACGCCGGCGCGCAGCGTGCTGGACATCGGCTGCGGCTGGGGCGGGCTCGCACTCTACCTGGCCGAACTCTGCGACGCGCGCGTCACCGGCATCACGCTTTCGCAGCAGCAGCTCGCGCTCGCACGTGTGCGCGCAGCCGAAAAGGGATTGTCCGACAAGATCGAGTTCGATCTGCGCGACTATCGCGATGTATCGGCGAAATTCGACCGCATCGTCTCGGTCGGGATGTTCGAGCATGTCGGCGTCGGCTTCTACGACCGGTTCTTCCGGAAATGCTCCGCCCTGCTCGACGACGACGGCGTGATGCTGCTGCATTCGATCGGGCGGTCCGAAGGACCTAACGTCACCAATCCGTGGATTGCCAAATACATTTTTCCCGGCGGTTACATTCCGGCGCTGTCCGAGGTGCTGCCGGCCGTCGAGCGCGCGGGACTGCTCGTCACCGACATCGAAATTCTGCGCCTGCACTATGCCGAGACGCTCAGGGCCTGGCGCGAACGCTTCCTCGCCCATCGCGAAGAAGTCGAGCGGCTCTACGACCGGCGCTTCACCCGCATGTGGGAGTTCTACCTCGCGGCATCCGAGATGGCGTTCCGCGAGCAGGGCATGATGGTGTTCCAACTGCAGCTGACCAGGCGGCAGGGTATCGTCCCTATGACCCGCGATTACATCACGCGCGAAGAGGCGCGGCTGCGAGCGCTCGAAGGCGGCGGCAGACCGACGCTGCGGCTGGCAGGTGAATAGCCAGCCGTCCCGGCCCGCCTACTAGCGTTGGTGGTCAAGGGCCGCGCCGGCGAATGTCGACAGTTATTTCCGCCCGGTGGGTATCGGGGACAGCGAAAATGAACGGTCGTGCCGAATCGGCTGGAGGTGTAATTGCGCCACTCTTCTGACCGATTGGAAGACGACTCGTTTAGGCATCATGGCACCCGCCGATTCGGCTGCACGCAAGCAAACAGGAGAGCCGGCGCCGGCCTACCGCGCCGCACCGCACAATATCGAGGCCGAGCAGGCGCTCCTGGGCGCGATCCTCGTCAATAACGAGGCGCTCTACCGGGTCACCGATTTCCTCGAAGCCCAGCACTTCTTCGAGCCGATCCATCGGCAGATCTATGACGTTGCGCGGGGACTGATCCGTACCGGCAAGCTCGCTTCGCCGGTGACGTTGAAGACGTTCCTGCCCGCCGAGATCGACATCGCCGGATTGACGCTCGCCCAGTATCTCGCGCGCCTTGCCGCCGAGGCCACGACGATCATCAACGCGGTGGATTACGGGCGCACTGTCTACGATCTCGCCATCCGACGCGAGCTGATCGGCATCGGCGAGGACATGGTCAATGTCGCGTTCGACGCGCCGGTCGATTTCGCCCCGCGCGACCAGATCGAGGACGCCGAGCGCCGTCTGTACGAGCTCGCCGAGATCGGACGCTACGGCGGCGGCTTTCAGAAATTCGAAGCGGCACTGACCACCGCCGTCGACATGGCGGCGCGCGCCTATCAGCGCGAGGGAAAACTTTCGGGCCTGGCCACCAGTCTCAAGGACCTCGACGGCAAGATGGGCGGGCTGCAGGCGTCGGACCTGATCATCATCGCCGGCCGCCCCGGCATGGGCAAGACCGCGCTCGCAACCAACGTCGCCTACAATGTGGCTCGCGCCTGGCGCGGCGAAGTACGCGCCGACGGCCACATCGATACGGTGAACGGCGGAATCGTCGGCTTCTTCTCGCTCGAAATGTCGGCCGAGCAGCTCGCCACGCGCATCATCGCCGAGCAGAGCGGTATTCCGTCGAGCACGATAAGGCGCGGCGGCATCAACGAGCGCGACTTCGAGAAGATCAAGGACGTGGCCATCGAGCTGCAGCACCTGCCGTTCTTCATCGACGAGACGGGCGGCCTCACGGTTGCGCAGCTTGCTGCTCGCGCGCGCCGTCTGAAGCGGCAAAAGGGTCTCGATCTCCTCGTCATCGACTACATTCAGCTATTGCAAGGTACGTCCCGCCGCGCGCAGGACAACCGCGTGCAGGAAGTGACCGAGATCACCACCAGCCTCAAGGCGCTGGCAAAGGAACTCAATGTTCCGGTCGTGGCGCTCTCGCAGTTGTCGCGCCAAGTCGAGAACCGCGACGACAAGCGGCCGCAGCTCTCCGATCTGCGCGAGTCCGGCTCGATCGAGCAGGACGCCGACGTGGTGATGTTCGTATTCCGCGAGGAATATTACCTGAGCAACAAGGAGCCGCGTCCCGGTACCGACGACTACACGAAATGGCAGCTGGAGATGGCCGCAGTGCACGGCAAGGCCGAGATCATCATCGGCAAGCAGCGCCACGGTCCGACCGGCACGGTCAATGTCCAATTCGATGCCGCCGTCACCCGCTTTGACAACCTCGCGCGCGACGACCAGGTGCCGGAACGGCTCTGATCGGATCGCGATGCTCCCGTCCGGATGCGCGCGGCACGGGGCGAGCCCGACCCCGAATTCGAATGCGTGACGCGGGCGGATCGAGGCGCGCACGCCCTCGACCCGAGACTGGACGGGGGCGGCGCGCCCGGCCATAAATGCCGGCTATGACCGTCCACGAGCCCGACCTGAGGGCGGCTGAGGCGCCGCCGATCGCTGCAGATCCGACGGAAGCGGGCGGTCTCCTCGCTATCGACCTCGCCGCCATCGCGGCCAACTGGAACATGCTCGCCAGCACGACCGTGCCGGTCGAGTGTGCCGCGGTGGTGAAGGCGGACGCCTATGGCTGCGGCCTCGAACCGGTCACGCGCGTGCTGTCCCGGGCCGGATGCCGGACCTTCTTCGTCGCCGACCTTGCGGAAGGGCGGCGCGTGCGCGCGATCGCGCCCGACGCCACCATCTACGTGCTCAGCGGGTTGATGCCGGGCTCGGCGGCGGGCTTTGCCAACGACTATTTGCAGCCGGTGATCAACAGCACGACCGAGCTTGCCGAATGGGACGCGTTCGTCGCCATCAACCGGTGGCGCGGTGGCGCGGCCCTCCACGTCGATACCGGCATGAACCGGCTCGGCATCACGGTCGAGGAGGCGGCCGCCATTGCTCCGCGCCTGCAGTCCGAAAGCCATGGCTTCACGTTGCTGATGAGCCATCTCGCCTGCGCCGAGATTCCCGATCATCCCATGAACGACCGGCAGATCCGGCTGTTTCGCGAAATCCGCATCCTGTATCGCGGGCTGGCGTCCTCGCTCGCCAATTCCTCGGGCATATTTCTCGGCGGCACCGTCTACTGCGACCTGGTCCGACCGGGGGTCGCGCTCTACGGGGCCAATCCGACGCCGGGTAAGCCAAATCCCATGCACCCCGTGGTCGAGCTCCAGGGCCGCATCATCCAGGTGCGCACGGTCGGCAAGGGCGAAACCATCGGCTACGGCGCGGCTCTCACCACCGGGCGGCCAAGTCGCATCGCCGTCGTCGCCGTCGGCTATGCCGTCGGCGTCCTGCGGTCGGCGGCCGCGGCCAGGGGCAAGGCTCCCGCCGTGGTGATCGTGGCCGGCAAGCGTTGTCCCGTCGCCGGACGGGTCTCGATGGACCTCCTCGC
>JBAUOM010000082.1:0-12497 GCA_049579765.1 Xanthobacteraceae bacterium | reverse complement strand
GCCTCGCGCTGATCTCGGGGGCCACCGGCGCCGAACCGGCGACCAGCGAGGAGCGCGCTTGGCTCAAGACCGTGCCGCACCTGCCGGTGCGCGCGACTGGAACCCTGCTCGGCCATGGCTTCGAGCCGCAATTCGCCATGAACATTGCGCTTGCCACGCTCGCGGTCGGTCGGGAAAAGTTGTTTCCGCCCCTCGACTCCTCGGGGGTCGAACGGGCGTATGAAGGTCCGCTCGAGCAGGCCGTCGTCACCGCCGTCGGTCACTGGCGCGGCGAGGGCATGGCGCTGCTCGAGGCGGCGAGGTGAAGGAGGTTCGGATGGCGTCTGCGCGCGACAAGTACGGGCGGCCGGTCGTGGTGGTTACCGGCATGGGCATCATCACCTCCCTCGGCGCCGGCAAGGCCGACAATTGGGCGAAGCTCTCGGCGGGCGAATCGGGCATCCGCCGCATCAGCCGTTTCCCCAATGCGAGCCTCAAGACCACGATCGCCGGCACGGTGGATTTCGTGCCGGTCGAGCCGTTCTGCTCGGCCGAGCTCGGCGAGCGCATGGCAGCGATGGTTGCAGAGGAAGCGCTCGCCGAGGCGGATATCAGCCGCAAGGGCGATTTCCCGGGCCCGCTGTTTCTCGCGGTCGCGCCGATCGAGATCGAGTGGCCGCATCGCGATGCATTCGCGGCTGCCTCCGGCGCCAACGACGCGATCGGCTACGACGATCTCTTGCGCGCCAGCGCGACCGGCCGCTTCCACGCCATTCATGAGCGTTGCCTGTTCGGCTCGGTCGCCGAGCACCTGGCGGATCGCTTCGGCACCAAGGGCTCGCCCATTTCGGTGTCGACCGCCTGCGCCTCGGGCGCGAGCGCGATCCAGCTCGGCGTCGAGGCGATCCGCCGCGGCGAGGCGGAGGCCGCGCTGTGCATCGGCACCGACGGCTCGGTCAATCCGGAAGCGCTGATCCGCTTCTCGCTGCTCTCCGCGCTGTCGACGGCCAACGATCCGCCGCAGGCGGCGGCGAAGCCCTTCTCCAAGAACCGCGACGGGTTCGTCATGGCCGAGGGCGCCGCCGCCCTGGTGCTCGAGAGCTATGCTGCGGCCGCCGCGCGCGGCGCGAAGATCCTCGGTGTACTGGCCGGCTGCGGCGAGATGGCGGATTCGTTCCATCGCACCCGATCGAGTCCCGACGGCAAGCCGATCATCGGCTGCATCCGCAACGCCATCGCAGACGCCGGCCTCACCCCCGACGACATCGACTACATCAACCCGCACGGCACCGGGACGCCCGAGAACGACAAGATGGAGTACCTCGGCGTGTCGTCGGTATTCGGCGAGCGCGCGAAATCGATTCCGGTGTCGTCGAACAAATCGATGATCGGGCACACGCTGTCGGCTGCCGGCGCCGTCGAGACGGTGTTCACGCTGCTGACGCTGGAGCATCAGCGCCTTCCGCCGACGATCAACTACAACGTTCCGGATCCCGCGATACCGCTCGACGTCGTGCCGAACAAGGCGCGCGACGCCGAGGTCCGCCACGCGCTGTCGAACTCGTTCGGCTTCGGCGGCCAGAACGTCTCGCTGGTGATGAGCCGCGAGCCCGCGTGACGCATGCGGGCGCTGACGCTGATCGCCGACCGCAAGCTCGAGCTGGCCGATCTCCCGCCGCCCGCAGCACCCGCCGCGGGCGAGGTGCAGATCGCCGTCAGGGCGGTGGCGCTCAATCACCTCGATCTTTGGGGCTATCGCGGCATGGCCTTCGCGAAACGCAAGATGCCGGTCGTGGTCGGCGTCGAGGCCGCCGGCGAGGTCGCCGCGCTCGGCCCGGACGCGACCGGTATCCAACCCGGTGATCCGGTCGTCATGTACGGGGCATTGACCTGCGGCGGCTGCAAGGCCTGTCGCGAAGGCCGCGACAATCTGTGCGAGAACGTCGCCGGCATCATGGGCTTTCACATCGACGGCTTTGCCCGCGACCTCGTCAACATGCCGGCGCGGCTGGTGATGCCCGTCCCCGCGGGTGTCGCCCTGCGCGACGCCGCCTGCGCGCCGATCGCGTTTGCGACGGTGCAGCACATGCTGTTCGACAATGCCAGGCTCGAGCCCGGCGAGAGCGTGCTGGTGCACGCCGGCGGCTCCGGCATCGGCACCGTCGCCATCAAGATGGCGAAGGCGATCGGCTGCACGGTGATCACCACAATCGGCGACGACGCCAAAGCGGCGAAGGCCAGAGCGCTCGGCGCCGATCACGTGATCAATTATCGTACCGAACGCTTCGAAGGCGCGGTGCGCAAGCTCACCGCGAGGAAGGGGGTGGACGTGGTGTTCGAACACGTGGGCGCGGAGACCTTCAACGGCTCGCTCCTTTGCCTCAAACGCGGCGGCCGCCTGGTCACCTGCGGCGCGACATCGGGACCCTCGGCGACCATCAACCTGATGCAGCTCTTCCAGCAGCAGTATCGCATCATCGGCTCGTTCGGCGCCTCCATGCGAAACATTCGCGAGAGCCTCGCCAAGATGGCGAGCGGCCTCTTGCCGGTGATCGACACCGAGGTGCCGCTCGCCGATTTCGAGCGCGGGCTGGCGCGGCTCGAAAGCCGACAGGTGTTCGGAAAGATCATCGTCACCTTTTGACGAGCGACCGCGAGCGCCATCCATGACCGCGTCGAGACGTGTTGCGCTGCGCGCCGGCCGGAAGGCCAAGGCGGCGGCCGACGCAGCGCTCGGATGGCTGGCGGTGGGCGCGCTGCGCTTGATCCGCGCCACGAACCGCGAGCACATGGCCGATCTCGCCGGCGGCTTCATGCGCCGGCTCGGCCCCAGCCTCAAGGAGCACCGGATCGGGCGTGACAATCTAGCCAGCGCCTTTCCGGAAAAGTCCGCCGAAGACATCGAGACGATCCTGGATGGCGTCTGGGACAATCTCGGGCGCGTGGCGGCCGAATTCGCGCATATCGATCGCCTGCGGATGTTCGAACCCGACCCGGAGGACCAGGGCGACATCCTCTATTCCATCCCCGTCTATGACCGATTTCGCCGGTTGCGGGACGACGGCAAGCCTGCGCTGATCTTCGCCGCGCATCTCGGCAACTGGGAACTTCCGGCGCTGGTCGCGAGCAAGTATCGGCTCGATACCACCGTGCTCTATCGGCGGCCCAATATCGGCGCCGTGAGCGATGCCATCATCCAAATCCGCCGGGGCAGCATGGGCACGCTCGTTCCGACCGGCCTCGACGCGCCGCTTCAGCTGGTGCGCGTGCTCGAGGCCGCCGGGCACGTCGCCATGCTCGTAGATCAGCACTACGTGAACGGCGTCGACGTGACGTTCTTCGGGCGCCGCTGCAAGGCCAACCCGTTCATCGCCCGCCTCGCGCGCCACGTCGACTGCCCGATTCACGGCACTCGCGTCGTGCGCCTGCCCGACCGCCGTCGCTTTCGCATCGACCTTACCGAGCCGATTGCGCCGTGCCGCGACGTCGAGGGCAAGATCGACGTCGCGGGCACCATGCAGGCGATCACATCGGTGGTCGAAGGCTGGGTGCGCGAGTACCCTGACCAGTGGCTGTGGGTGCACCGGCGCTGGCGCTGAACGCGGCGCGTTTACTTTCCGGTCTTGATCTTGATCCACAGCCTGTTCATCAGCCGCTGCGTTTTTGGATCATGGGCGCTGATCGTGTAGAGCAGCTTCATCATCGCCTCGTCCGGGTAGATCGTCTTGTCGTCGAGGATCGCACGGTCGATGAATTTCTGGCTCGCCAGATTGCCGTTGGCATAGGAGATGAAGTTCGAATTCTTCGCCGCCACCTCCGGCTTCTGCAGGTAGTTGATGAACGCGAGCGCCTCCGCCGTGTTCCTGGCGTCGCGCGGGATGGCGAGATTGTCGAACCACAATTGCGCCCCTTCCTTCGGAATCGTGTAGGCGATCTCGACGCCGTTCTTGGCCTCTGCCGCGCGCTTTTGCGCCTGCTTGATGTCGCCGGAAAAGCCCACGACCAGACAGATTTCGCCGGAGGCCAGCGCGTTGAGGTATTCCGACGAGTGGAACTTGCGCACGTAGGGCCGGATTTTCATCATCAGATCCGCGGCCTTTTGCAGATCGGCCTCCTTCGTGGAGTTCGGATCGAGGCCCAGATAGTGCAGCGCCGCCGACAGGATGTCGTCGGAGGAATCGAGCATGTGCACGCCGCAGTCCTTGAACTTGGCCAGGTTCTCCGGCTTGAACACGATATCCCAGCTGTCGATCTTGCCGTCGGCGCCCAGCGCCTCGCGCGCCTTCTTGACGTTGTAGCCGATGCCGGTGGTGCCCCACATGTAGTTGACGGCGTAGTCATTGCCGGGATCGTATTTCGCCAATTGCCGCGTGATCTCGGGCCACATATTGGCGAGATTCGGCAGCTTGGCCTTGTCCAGCTTCTGGAAAACGCCGGCCTTGATCTGGCGCTCGAGGAAATAGGCGGTCGGCACCACCACGTCATAGCCGGACTTGCCGGCCAGGAGCTTCGTCTCCAGCGTGTCGTTGGAATCGAAGGTGTCGTAGCGCACCTTGATCCCGGTCTCCTTGGTGAAATCCTCGGTCACCCCCGGAGCGATGTAGTCCGACCAGTTGTAGACGTTGACGATCCCCCCCGTCTTCGGCTGGGCCGCGGCAGGCGCGATGGCCAGGCCCGCCGAGACGAGGGCAAGACAGATCGATCGATGCATGGACGACATCCTCGAGGTCGGCTGGTGAATGTTTGGGCGGAAAAGGCTTCAGGTCTCGGTCGGCAGACCGAGTTCCTTCCAAGCCTTTATGCCCCCGGCGAGGTGGGCATCGTAGGGCAGGCCGGCGGCCTGCGCCATCAACGAAGCGGTGACCGAACGATTGCCGGAACGGCAAGCGAACACGACCTGCCGGCCCTGCGGGTCGGGAATTGCCGCCGGATCGAACTGCGACATCGGCAGATAGAAGGCGTCCGGATAGCGCTCGACCTCGGTCTCGTTCGGCTCGCGGACGTCGATCAGCAGGACCTTGCCTTCGGCAAGGCCGCGAGCCACCTCTTCCGGGGCGACATCGTGCACGTTCTCTCGGCCAAGCTGAGCGGACATCGGACTACTCCTCGTTGCCGGCGCGGCGCAACCGCCACCACAAACAAGTCGCGCGTCGCGCGCCGGGAATCAAGAGACCCGCGCCAGATTTGAGCCGATCGGACCGGGGTCAGATCGTCACCTGCGTGCCCACTTCGACCACCCGCCCGGTCGGGATCTGAAAGTAATCGGTGGCGTCGTTGGCGATCCGGGTGAGCATGATGAACAGGTGATCCTGCCAGCGCGGCATGCCGGAACGAGCGGCCGGCTTGAGCGAGCGCCGCGACAGGAAGAACGAGGTCGACATGATGTCGAAGGTCCAGCCCAGCTTGCGCGCTATGGCGAGCGCGCGCGGCACGTTCGGCGTCTCCATGAACCCGAATCGCAGCGCGACGCGGGTGAAGGTCTCCCCGACATTCTGGATGCGCACCCGTTCGGACGGCTCGACCCGCGGGGCGTCGTCGACTTCGATGGTCAGGATGACATTGTGCTCGTGCAACACCTTGTAGTGCTTGAGACTGTGCATGAGCGCGGTCGGGGCGCAGTCGGGAGTGCTGGTGAGAAACACGGCGGTGCCCGGCACGCGCATCGGCGGCTTCTTCTCGAGCATGCGCACCAGATCGTCGAGCGGGATCTCCTGCTTGCGCGTCTTCTCGAACAATAGCCGGCTGCCGCGCCGCCAAGTGTACATCACGACCATGAGCACGCCGCCCAAGGCGAGCGGCACCCAGCCGCCCTCGAACACCTTGAGCAGGTTGGCGCTGAGGAAGGTCAGATCGATCAGCAGGAAAGGCGTAATCAGCGCTGCTGCCGCAAGCGCCGACCAGCGCCAGACCTTCCAGATCACGACGAAGGCCATGATGCCGGTGACGACCATGGTCCCGGTCACGGCGATGCCGTAGGCCGAGGCGAGGGCGCTCGAGGAGCGGAACAAGGCGACCAGCAGCAGCACGCCCACCAACAGGGTGAAATTGACGCGCGGCATATAGATTTGGCCGTAATGCGCTTGGGAGGTGTGGCGGATTTCGAGGCGCGGCAGCAGGCCGAGTTGGATCGCCTGCTGGCTGATGGAATAGGCCCCCGTGATCACGGCCTGGCTCGCAATCACGGTGGCGATGGTCGCCAGGGCGACCATCGGCAGCAGTGCCCAGTCGGGATAGAGCAGGAAGAACGGGTTCTCGAGCGCCCTCGGATCGGCGAGCACCAGCGCGCCCTGGCCAAGGTAATTCACCGCGAGCGACGGAAGGACCAGCCCCAACCAGGCGGCCTGGATCGGCTTTCGGCCGAAGTGCCCGAGATCGGCGTAGAGCGCCTCCGCGCCGGTGACGGCAAGGAACACTGCCCCGAGCGTCACGAGCCCGATCATCCCGTGGGCCGCGAGAAAACGCACGCCGTAGACCGGGTTGAAGGCGAGCAGAACCTCGGGATCGCCGGCAATCGCGATGATGCCGGAGATCGCGATGGAGAAGAACCACAGCGCTGTGATCGGGCCGAAGAAGGCCGCCACCTTCGCAGTGCCGGTGGATTGCACCGCGAACAATGCCACCAGGATCAGCACCGTGAGCGGCACGACATAGGGATCGAAGGCCGGCGTCGCGATCTTGAGGCCTTCGATCGCGGACAATACCGACAAGGCCGGCGTGATCATGGCGTCGCCGTAGAACAGCGCCGCGCTGATGATGCCGCAAAGCACCACCGCGCCCGCGCCCCTGCCGAGCGCGCGCTGCGCCAGCGCCATCAATGCGAGCGTGCCGCCCTCTCCCCTATTGTCCGCCCGCAGCAGGATGAGCACGTATTTCAGCGTCACCACGACGATCAGCGCCCACAGGATCAGCGAGAGCACGCCCAGCACCGCCCCGCGGGTCATCGCGCCGTCCTTGCCGATCGCGGCGGTCACCGCCTCGCGCAGGGCGTAGAGCGGGCTGGTGCCGATGTCGCCATAGACGACGCCGATGCTGCCGAGCGTGAGCGCCCAGAAGGTCGTCGGGGACCCCGCCTCGGCGCTACCCTTGGCCGGGGCCGCGCCTTGCCCGGAGCCGGTAAGTGTGGTGGGCATGTCTTGCCTAGGAATGCTGCGCCGCAATATACGCCGCCGCAAACCCGATAGCACGAGCGGTATGGGCATGATTCCAGGTCGCGGCGGGCGAACCTGACCCGCGTCGGACGCAACGGTGCCGCCCCCGCCGCTGCAAGATCACGATATTTCTCAAGCGTTTAGACGAAACGCACAGCGGCGTGGATCAGACCGCGACCTGGGTGCCGACCTCCACCACCCGTCCGGTCGGGATCTGGAAGAAGTCGGTCGCGTCGCTCGCCGATTTCGCCAAACCAATGAACAGCTGATCCTGCCAGCGCGGCATGCCGGAACGTACGGCCGGCTTGAGCGCGCGGCGCGACAGGAAGAACGAGGTCGACATGATGTCGAACTGCCAGCCCTGCTTGCGGGCGATGGCGAGCGCCTTCGGGACATTCGGCGATTCCATGTAGCCGAATTTGAGCGCCACGACGCTGAAGCGCGGCGACCGTGCCGTGATCTTCACGCGCTCCTCGTCGGTCACCCGCGGCGTGTCCGTGGTGATGATGGTGAGGATGACATTGTGCTCGTGCAGGACCTTGTTGTGCTTGAGATTGTGCAGAAGCGCGGTGGGCGCGAATTCCGGCTGGCTGGTGAGGAACACCGCGGTGCCCGGCACGGTGTGCGGCGGGTGCTTGTCGAGGCTCGCCAGCAAAGCGTCGAGCGGCACTTCGGTGCGGCGGGTCTTCTGGGCGAGGATATTGGTCCCGCGCCGCCACGTCAGGATCAGCAGAACCATCGAGGCGCCGAACAGGATCGGCACCCACGCGCCCTCGAGCAGCTTGAGCAGGTTAGCGGAGAAAAACGCGAAGTCCACGAACACGAGCGGTAGAACGACGAGGATCACCCGCCACAGCGGCCAGCGCCACAGTTTCCAGATCACGACGAAGCCGAGCACCCCGTCGACCACCATGGTGGTGGCGACCGCGATGCCGTAGGCGGAGGCGAGCGCGCCCGAGGTGCGGAACAGGCCGACCAACAGCAAGACGCCGAGCAGCAGGACCCAGGTGACGCGCGGGATGTAGATTTGCCCGGCCTGCGACGCGGACGTGTGCAGGATGGCCAACCGCGGCAGGAAACCGAGCTGAATGGCCTGCTGCACCAGCGAATAAGCGCCGGTGATCACGGCCTGGCTTGCGATCACCGTCGCCGCGGCCGCCAGCACGACCATGGGAAGCAGCAGCGTGTCGGGTACGAGCCGGTAGAACGGGTTCTCGATGGCGGCGGGATCGGCGAGCACCTTGGCGCCCTGGCCGAAGTAGTTGAGCAGCAGCGCCGGCAGCACGAGACCGAACCACGCTCGCTGAATGGGCACGCGCCCGAAATGCCCGAGATCGGCGTACAGCGCCTCCGCCCCGGTGACCACAAGGAAAACGAGGCCGAGCGTCACCAGCCCGACATCCCCGTGGCCGTAGAGAAAGCTCACCGCGTATGCGGGATTGATGGCCGCGAGCACGCCCGGATCGTCGCGAATGTGCAGGAGGCCGGCGGCCGCGATGGCGATGAACCAGATCAACATGACCGGCGCAAAGAAACTCGCGACCCGCGCCGTTCCGCGGCTCTGTCCTGCGAACAATGCGAACAGGATGACGATGGTGAGCGGCACGACGTAGTGGTCGAGGGCGGGAGTGACGAGCTTGAGGCCTTCGATCGCCGACAACACGGAGATCGCCGGTGTGATGACGGCGTCGCCCAGGAACATGGAGGCGCCGACCACGCCGAGCAGGAAGATCGGCGCGGTGCGGCGCCCGAGCGCGCGCGATGCCAGCGCCGTCAACGAGAGGGTACCGCCCTCCCCGTTGTTGTCGGCGCGCAGCAGGAGAAGGACGTATTTGATCGTGACCACGACGATCAGCGACCACAGGATCAGCGACAGCACGCCGAGCACGATGTCGCGAGTGATCGGACCGGTTCCCACCGCCGCGTCCACCGCCACGCGGAACGCGTAGAGCGGACTCGTGCCGATGTCGCCGTAGACGACGCCGACACTGCCGAGCACCAGCGCCCACAGCCTCGCTTTCTCCTCCGATGCGCTGTCTCCAGCCGAGCTGGCCGCGGCGGAGACGGTTTCTTGCTTTGCCGTGTGAGCCATGGGCAGTTCGGTTCGACGCCCCACAAACGAGGGGCGGGTTATATCACCGCTTCCTCGCAAGCAACATGTCCGACGGTGCCGCGCTCCGGCACGGTGCCGGGATGCGGCTGCAACATCGCTCGCGCCTGCGAGTTCCGATTCCGGTTCGTTGCTAGCGAGGACGTGCTGCACAACGCGGCGGCCGACACTGCGCTCTCGATGCGCCGATACGTCATCGGCTCCAACGCGAAGCGCGACTTCGGCTCAAGCCGCGATATTCCCGTACTCCTCCTTGAGCAGTCCGAGGCGGGCATAGATGTCGCGATCGGAAACCTGGAACAGGCGGGCGGTGCCGCCGCCGCTCCGGTGGACGATCCGGTTGCCTTGCGGCAGCGTGAAAATGTCGCGCTTGCCCCAGCGGATCGTCGCGTTGCCCACCTGGCTCTCGCCGGAGCCTTCCACCACGCAGCAGACCGAGTTCGCGCTGGTACGGAACGGGAGCGTGCTCGCGCCGGGATCGAGCTGCACGAGAAAGCAGTCGATCATCGCCATCCCGCCGCCGCCGGTGAGCGGATTGACGTAACGCACCCGGCGCGAGCCGTCGCGCGCGGGCGGCGCGGCCGCCACTGCCGCAGCAGCAGCCGCATAGGGATAGCGGAACACCGGAGAATAGTCCCTGGTCGCGTAGTCGGTGTCGGGCACGACATTGGCGACCGCGAAGGCGGCATCGGCGACCGTCTCCGGCATGTCGCCGACGGGTCCAGGCTGAAACACGCCGGTACCCATATATTGCTGGAACGGCACGTCGAGCGCGTCGAGCCACATGATCGGCGCGCGGCCCTGGTGCACGTGCTCGTGCCAGGTCCACGCCGGTGTCAGGATCAGATCGCCCTCCTCCATCGGGCACGACTTGCCGTCGACGATGGTGGTGGCGCCGGAGCCCTCCAGCACGAAGCGCAGCGCGTTCATGGTATGGCGGTGGACTCGCGCCTTCTCGCCCGGCAACAGAATCTGGATATTGGCGGCGAGCGTTCGCGAGGTCTGCTGCTCGTTCTGGTGCCGCGCGACCGGAGGCACGAGCTGCAGCACGCGCCGCTCGACCGCCTCCGGCGAGGCGACCTCGATGGCGGCGGTGATCAGGGGCCTTATCTTCTCCCACGACCAGAGATGGGCCGCTTCCGGCGGCGGCGCCGGCCGGTGTGCGCGCGCGTTCTCCCACAGCGGCGCGAGATTGGCGTCCTTCCACGCCTTGCGGACTTCGTCGATATCGCGCGGGGCGGCGGGCATGGCGGCAACCTTTCCCGTGTCGGCAAGATGCTCGACCGAGCGCGACTCTAGATCACGTCCCCCTGCTGTCAATCGCGTGTGCCGCGCACCTGCGTCGAACGGTCGGCATCCCGGCGCGATCCATTGCGTCGTTCGATTGACTGGCGAGCGCACCGCCCTATAGTGCCGCATCATCCCATCATCGCAGGGAATTGGCGGTTCGACGCGAGCGGAACGGGAGCACGGCGCCACATGCAATTCGGTGTGCAGTTTTTTCCCGCCGTCGATCATACCGACAAGAGCGCCGCCGATTACTACGCCGAATCGCTCGCGATCGCGCAAGAAGCGGAAACGCTGGGTTTCACCCACGCGCGCACGGTCGAGCACTACTTCACGCGTTACGGCGGCTACAGTCCGAACCCGATCGTCTTCCTCACCGCCGTCTCGCAGCGCACGAAGACCATGCGTCTCGTCACCGGCGCGGTGCTGCCGGTGTTCAACCACCCGTTCAAGCTCGCCGGCGAAATCGCGATGCTCGACGGCATTTCCGGCGGACGCCTCGACGTCGGATTCGCGCGCGCCTTCCTGCCGCACGAATTTCGCCGCTTCGGCATCTCGCCCGACGAATCGCAGGCGCGTTTCCGCGAAGGGCTGGAGCAGATCGAGCTCCTGCTCACGCAAGAGAACGCCAGCCACCGCGGCCGCTTCCATTCGTTCGAGAACCTGACCTCGCTGCCGCGCCCGACGCAGACCCCGCGGCCGAAATTCTACATCGCCGCGACGCAGACCCCGGAATCGTTCGAATTCGCCGGGAGCAAGGGCTACGCCCTGATGGCGATCCCGATCGGGCCGATCGGGCCGCTGCTCGAGCTCTACCGCAAGGCCTGGCGCGCGGCCGGCCATCCCGGCGACGGCGAGGTGATGGTGGCCTTCCATATGTTCTGTCACCAGGACCCGCAGCTCGCGCGCGAGATCGCGCGTCCGCCGTTCGAGGAATATTTCCGCGCGCTCAACGAGGCGGCCGGCGATTGGACGCGCGGCACCACGTCGAAGGACTACCGCGACTACGACACCTCGATGCGCCGGCTGCGCTCGTTCACGCTCGACGGGCAGATCGAGTCGGGCGGCGCCTGGGTCGGCACGCCCGAGGAGATCAAGGCCATCATCCGCCGCGTGGTCGCATCGATCGGCAAGTTCGAGCATGCCTCGCTGCAGATCAACTTCGGCGCCCTCGGTCTGCGCGATGCGCAGCAATCCATGCGGCTGTTCGCCGCCGAGGTGATGCCTGCATTCGCCGAGACCTCGCCATCCGCACGGCAGCCCGAGCGCGTAAACCCATAGGATGGATTGAGCGCCCCACGCGAAACCCATCGCCAGTCCGCCAGCGGGGCGCGGCGTTTCGATGGGTTTCGCTTCGCTCAACCCATCCTACGAAGCTCGGCTCTCTCTTGTGCGGCACGTTGTGCCGATGACGCGCGGAAGCGCGCCCTCGGCCGGGAGCCGGGTGCGTTGCCGCCGACGCGCGCCTGTAGGATGGGTTGAGCGCCTTGCGCGAAACCCATCGCCAGCTTCCTCGCGGGCGCGCGGGTTCGATGGGTTTCGCGTTCCGCTCAACCCATCCTACGAAGCTTCCATCTTCACGATTTCAAACAGCACAGTCTTCTTCGTTCCCGCGGCGCGTTGCTGCGTCCGGGTTTCTCTTTCCTCTTTCGTCCCGCCTTCGCCGAAGCGCCGGCGGGTATGTCTGCCGTAGCCCTTGCCGCTGCGAGCCCGCCCCGAAGCGGGGGGTGGGCGGAGCGCCGGGAGGCACTGCCTTTAACCTGCCGCGCTCGTAGGGCGCGACACCACGTTTGCGAGACGCGGCCGTCCGGGGCAAACCGGAACGGGCCTCTCGGCGCTCCAACCTTGGCGCTGTCGGCCCGGGAACCGCTCCGTCCCCGGCATTGTCTGCCGGGTCCGGGGCGCGAAGGCTCCCACGCTGCCGGGCATGTCTGCCCGGCCGCGGCACCGAGCGTTTCGTGCGCGGTTACGAG
>JBAUOM010000081.1:0-1505 GCA_049579765.1 Xanthobacteraceae bacterium | reverse complement strand
CAAGGGGGAGGGGAGTACACCGAGTGCGCGGCGCCGTTCTGCATCAACACGAACGGAAACCGCTTTAATTGTCGTCGGCCGGCGCTCAGCGCGCGCTGGCGGCGCCCACCACCGGATTGCCGATGCCGAGCGGCTCGGCGTCGACCAGAACGAACGCGACGCGGGCGCGCTTGTCGCTGCGATTGGCCCAGGCGTGGTTGGTGCCGCGCTGGATCATGATGTCGCCCTGCTTCAGCTTGACCGTGGAATCGTCCATGTCCATCTCGATCTCGCCTTCGATCACGATGACATAGTCCACGGTCTCGGTGCGGTGCATGTGCGCCTGATTGCCCGGCGGGAAGTCGATCACGGCAAAGCGGGTGCCGTCGGCCGGCGGCGCGGTGCCGAGGATGCGCGCGCCCATGTCCTCGATGCGTTCGCCGACCGGGATTTTCGCGCGCGCGCCGTCGGTGCACCACATCATGGTGGAGACCAGGCCCGCCTGCGGAACCTTGGCGTTGGTCGCCGGCGCATCGATGAGCACCTTGGCGACGTTGGCGGCGTCGTGGCCGGTCACCACGCGGCGGATCGGCGGATAGCTCGGTTGCTCCATGGCTGTTCTCGCTCGGCGGGAAAGCGCCTTCGTTGGGATTGGCCGCAGAGTATATCTCGATGCGCGCGCGGCGGGGACGCCTGATCGGGCGATTGGATATTGCGTGAACGGACTCGAGTCCAGTGCCGGCGATTTCGTGCATGGGTTGAGCGCCGACACCAGGCGATTCCGGGAGACGATTTGGCCGTCATGTCGTCTCCTTTCGGTGTAGAATCGCGCCGCACCTGCCACCATCCGACATTGCAACGTGCCAGCTCCTTCCACCGCGCCCCTGTCCATGCCCGGCCTTTCCGTCGTCGCGCTGGACGGCGTCGGCAAGAGCTTCGCCAACGGCGTGGTGGCGCTCGATCGCCTCAGCCTCGAGGTGCGGGACGGCGAGTTCCTCTCGCTGCTCGGGCCGTCGGGCTGCGGCAAGTCCACGGCGCTGCGCATCATCGCCGGCCTGAGCGAGCCGACCGGCGGGCGGGTGGCGTGGCGCGAGGCCGAGGCGGCGGATACCGCCAATCCGCGCCGCATCGGCTTCGTGTTCCAGGAGCCGACCTTGATGCCGTGGGCGACGGTGGCCGCCAATGTGCGGCTGCCGCTCAAGCTCGGAGGGCTCGATCCGGGCGCGCCGGCGCGCGTTGCGGCCGCGCTCGAGGCCGCCCGGGATTGAATGCCAGCTGCTCGCGAGCGATACGAAAAGGCACCGGGTCAGCATGCTGGTCCGGCTCGCGCCCGGCGCGAGTTACCCAGCGCACACGCATGCGGGCGTCGAAGAGCTGCATCTGCTCGATGGCGAGCTGTTTATCGACGGGCGCAAGTTCGTCCGGGCGACTACAACTACGGTGCACCCGGAGGCGTCGACCACCGGGTCTGGAGCGAGACCGGCTGCACCTGCGTCCTCGTCACCAGCACCAAGGACACCCTTGGC
>JBAUOM010000080.1:0-1988 GCA_049579765.1 Xanthobacteraceae bacterium | reverse complement strand
CCATCGAGCGCCAGCGTGGACGCGTCGGCGACCACCGCCATCACGTCCTCGAGCTCCACCTGCGTCTTGCCGCGCGCGAACAGCGCGAGCTTGCGGATCTCGTGACGCGAGGCGAGGCGGTCGCCGCCGAGCAGCGGCACGAGCGCCGCGCGTGCGTCGGGCGAGATCGACAGATCCGCCTCGCGCAACTCGGCCTCGATGAGGCGAACCAAATCCTTTTCCGCGTCGGGATAGCAGGGCAGCGCGGCGGCGCTCTTGGCGCGCTCGCATACGGCGCGCAGCGGCGCGTTGCGCTTGAGGTCGCCGGCCTCGATCACCACCCGGCAATCCGGCGCGGGGGAGGCGAGCAGCGGTTCCACCGCCGGCGCGAGGTTGCGCCCGCCGGCTTTCACCCAGACCGCGCGCCGGCCGCCGAACAGGGGAACGGTATTGACCTCCTCGATCAGGCGGGTCGGCGTGCCGGCAAGCTCGTCGCCGTCGAGGCGCGCGAGCTGGAACGGGTCCTTGGGATCGTCGACGGACGAGCGCACGAGCGCTTCCGCGCGCTCGCGCACCAGCCCTGCGTCAGGGCCGTAGACGAGCATGATCGTCCGCGCCGGATCGGGGCGCGCCACGAACCTGTCGACATCTGCGCCTTTGAGGGCGACCATGCCGGTCTAACGCACGCGCGCAGGCTTCGCTGCAATGTCCGCCATCGGCCCGGGCTGGCCATCCCAATGCGAGACGCCGCGACGGGAGCGACGCGAGGCAGCGCTCATGTGCCGGCGATGAAGTAGGAGGCGAGCCGCGATCGGATATTGTCGGCGATCACCTTGGCGGCGCGGTTCTCCGCATCGCGCAAGCCGCGGATGCGGGCAAACCGTTGCTCCTGGCCGGGGATGTCGTAGGACACGCGCGCGAACGTCTGCCCGGTCACCACCACCTTGCCGGTGGCGATTTCGGTCATCGAATAGGTCGCGTTGAGGCCGTAATTTTCGATATCGGGCCGCGACGTGTGGACGTCGACGATGATCGATGCGCGCGTGGAGGAGATCGCGATCCTCAAGCGGTGGGTCGGCGGCGCCGGATAGCCGCCGCCGCTGAAGTCGTAGATGAGCGCGTTGCGGATCTCGACCGCCATGCGCGCCTCGTCGGTTCCCTTCGGCGCGTCGATCTGGACGATGTCGACGGCGCTGAGTTGGTCGCGCAGCACCGGTCCGCCGGTCGCGGAATGCTCGCCGTAGAGCGGCTGGAAGCAGCCTGCCGTCAGCGCGGCGATCGCCAGCGCGGCGGCGGCGCGCAAGTACTTCGCCTGCGGGCGCGGGAGGCGCCCGCGCGCGGCTTCATCACCCCCAACGCCGCCAAGGCGGGACGGGTGGGCCAGAGATCCGCGCTCCCTACGCCACCACATTGACGATCCTCTGCGGCACCACGATCACCTTCTTGGGCGGTTTGCCGTCGAGCGCCCGTTTTACCGCATCGAGGGCCAAAACGGCAGCTTCGATGTCAGTATTCGGCGCATTTCTGGCGACTGTGACATCTCCGCGCTTCTTGCCATTGATTTGGACCGGAAGTGTGATCGTGCTCTCGACCAGCAGATCCGCCTCGAGCTGCGGCCAAGGCTCTGCGGCCACTAGGGTTTTATGGCCGAGCGCGGCCCAGCACTCCTCCGCCAGATGCGGCATCATGGGGTGGAACAGCCGCACCAGGATGCCGGCGGCCTCCCGCACCGCCCAGCGATAGTCGGCCGTTGGCTCACTCTCTAGGTCTGCCAGCGATGCCTGGAACGCGTTGGCGAACTCGTAGATGTGGGCGACGCAGACGTTGAAGCGCAGCCGCTCGACGTCCTCCGACACCCGCGCCAGTGCCCGGTGGGCGGCCTTGCGCAGTGCCAGCGCCGGTTCACTGAACGACGTCGGCCGCGGCGTCCCGGAGGGGGCGGCGATCTCGGCCGCCTCGCCGTTAAGCCGCCAGAGCCGCTGCACCATGCGGCCGGCGCCCTGGACGCC
>JBAUOM010000079.1:0-6354 GCA_049579765.1 Xanthobacteraceae bacterium | reverse complement strand
CTAGTATGGAATTCGATCTGTTCCAGAACCTGGCGACCGGCTTCAGCGCGGCGGTGTCGTGGCACAATCTGGGCTTCGCCCTGATCGGCTGTCTGCTGGGCACGCTGATCGGCGTGCTGCCCGGCATCGGCCCGATCCCCACCATCGCGATGCTGCTGCCGATCACCTTCGGTCTCGAGCCGCTGTCGTCGCTCATCATGCTGGCCGGCATCTACTACGGGGCGCAGTACGGCGGCTCGACCACGTCGATCCTGGTCAACATCCCTGGCGAAGCGAGCTCGATCGTCACCTGCCTCGACGGACACGAGATGGCGAAGCAGGGACGCGCCGGCGCCGCGCTCGGAGTCGCCGCGCTGGGATCGTTTTTCGCCGGCTGCGTCGGCACGGTCTTCATCGCGGCCTTCGGGCCGCCGCTTGCAGCCATCGCCCAGGAATTCAACTCGCCCGACTACTTTTCGCTGATGGTGCTCGGGCTCGTCACCGCGGTGATCCTGGCGCACGGTTCCGTGCTCAAGGCGGTGGGAATGGTCCTCGTCGGCCTGCTGCTCGGCCTGGTCGGCACCGACGTCAACAGCGGTCTCACCCGCTATACGCTCGGCGTGTCCGCGCTGTGGGACGGGATCGATTTCCTGCCCCTGGTCATCGGCTTGTTCGGCATCGTCGAGATCATCCGCAATCTGGAGCAGAAGACGCTGCCGCGCCCGCAATTCAGCGCGAAGATGCGGCACCTTTGGCCGAGCATGAAGGACTTCCGGGAGTCCTGGCGGCCCGTGCTGCGCGGCACCGGGCTGGGTTCGCTCCTCGGCATCTTGCCTGGCGGCGGCGCGGTGCTCGCCTCGTTCGCGAGCTATACACTGGAAAAGAAGGTCGCCAAGGATCCGAGCCGGTTCGGCAGGGGGGCGATCGAGGGCGTGGCCGGGCCGGAATCGGCCAATAACGCAGCCGCACAAACCTCCTTCATTCCGTTGCTGACGCTCGGCCTGCCGTCCAATGCCATCATGGCGCTGATGATGGGAGCGATGATCATCCAGGGCATTCAGCCGGGTTCTGCTGTCATGACCAAGCGCCCGGATCTGTTCTGGGGCATGGTCGCCAGCATGTGGATCGGCAACTCGATGTTGCTGGTGATCAACCTGCCGCTGATCGGCGTATGGGTGCGCCTGCTGTCCGTCCCCTATCGCCTGCTCTATCCCGCCATCCTGCTGTTCTGCGTCATCGGCATTTACAGCACGAACACGAACATGGCGCAGCTGGTGCTGTGCGCGGTCTTCGCCGTGTTCGGCTACGTCCTCCTGCGCTTCGGTTGCGAGCCGGCGCCGCTAGTGCTGGGATTCATTCTCGGACCGCTGATGGAAGAAAATCTCAGACGATCCCTGGTGATCTCGCGCGGCGACCCGATGGTGTTCCTCGAACGCCCGATATCGGCGGTTCTGCTGGCCCTGACCGTCGCCGTCATTGCATTGATCGTGCTGCCGCAGTTTCGCAAGACCCGCGAGGAGGCGTTCCAGGAATGAGCGCTATCGAGCGGGTACCGGACCCGAATGGGCGGCGATCGCGAGGATTCGCACCAAGAGCAACCTACTGCAACGGAGGAAACAGATGAAACTCGAGTCGAGGCGGCCGGTGCGCTCCGCGGGTCTCGCGCTGGCGGCGGCCGTGGTGCTGAGCGCCATGCCGACGGTTGCCGTCCCGCAGGCCTATCCGAGCCAGGATATCCGTCTCATCTGCGCCTTTCCGCCTGGCAGCGGCGCCGATGTGCTGGTGCGGTATTTTGCCGAGAAGCTGCGTCCGCTTGCGAACCGGACGGTGATCGTCGAGAACAAATCCGGCGCCGGCGGCAATATCGCGATGGAATACGTCGCCAGGGCCAAACCCGACGGCTACACCATCTTCGTCCACGCCGCGACCGCGGTCGCCGCGAACCAGCATCTGTTCAAGCGGCCGCCCGTCGATGCGGCCAAGGCATTTCAAATCGCGGCATCGATCAATCGGCAGCCCTTCATGCTGGTTGTCGATGCGAAGGGCCCGTACAAGACCGTCGCCGAACTCACCGAGGCGATGAGGAAGAAGGGTGACAAAGCCAGCTACGCATCCGCGGCTCCGACCGGCACCATCATGGGCGAGATCTACAAGGACGTCACCGGGATCAAGGCGGTCGAGGTGAACTACAAGACGGCACCGGACTCGCTCAACGAAATGCTCAGCGGCAAGATCGACTACGGCATGCACGACCCGGTCTTTTCGCTTGCCCAGCAGCGCGAAGGGCGACTGCGTATCCTGGCGGTGAGCACGGCAACGCGGCTGCAGGCGAATCCGGACATGCCGACCATGACCGAGTCGGGGGTGCCGATGGATCTGACCGGCTGGTGGGCGGCCATGCTGCCAGCCGCCACACCCAAGCCGATCGTCGACAAGGTGAGCCAGTGGTTCACAGAGATGGTCAAGAGCGACGAAACGAAGAAGTTCCTCAATGGTTTCGGCGGCGATCCCTTCATCAATACCCCCGAGGCCGGCCAGGCGCTGTTCCTCAAGGCGATCAAGGACTGGGGCGACTACGTGCGGCTCGCCAAGATCGTGCCGCAAGGGTAACGGAGCCGCCGGGCGCAACGACCGCGGGGTCATCGCGCCAGATCGGACACCGAAAACAACAAGGAGCATGCGCCGCGCTGCTCCAGGTTCAAAGGGAGGAAAGCGGATGAAATTGCTTTCGAGTTGCCGGCGGCGATCGCTCCGGCTGGCGGTCGCGCTGATCGCGGCAGCGGCGTTGGCGCAAGGCCGCGCCCACGCTCAGGACTATCCGAGCCAGGATATCCGCCTGATTTGCGGATTTCCGCCCGGCAGCGGTGCCGACGTCTTCGTGCGTTATTTTGCCGACAAGCTGCGGCCGATCGCCGGACGCACCGTGGTCGTGGAGAACAAGGTCGGGGCGGCGAGCAACATTGCGACCGAATATGTCGCCCGCTCGCGGCCCGACGGATACACGCTCTACCCGTTCGCCGCCACGACGGTGGCGGCGAGCATGCATCTGTTCAAGCATCCGCCGGTGGACGTCGGCAAGGCCATCCGGGTGGCGGCCACCACCAGCAATCTCGCCTTCATGCTGGTGGTCGACGCGAAGTCGCCCCATAAGACCGTGGCTGACTTGACCGCGGCCGTTAAGAAGAAGGGCAGCAACGCCAGCTACGCCGTCGCGGCCAATCCCGGCCGTATCATGGGCGCGATCTACAAGAACACGGCCGGGCTCGGCGCGCTGGAAGTGCAGTACCGGACCGCTGCCGATTCGCTCAACGAGATGCTGAGCGGCAAACTCGACTACGGGCTGCACGACCCGATCTTCGCGCTTGCGCAGCAGCGCGAGGGGCGGCTGCGCGTGCTGGCGATCAGCGCGAGCAAACGACTGCAGTCGCAGCCGGACCTGCCGACCATGACCGAGTCGGGAATTCCGATGGATCTCGACCTGTGGTGGGGCGTGATGGTTCCGACCGCCACCCCCAAGCCGATCATCGACACGATCAATCGCTGGTTCTCGCAGATCGTAGGCACCGAGGAGACGAAGAAATTCCTCAACGCCTACGGCGCCGACCCGATGATGAATACCCCGGAGCGAAGCCAGGAAATGTTCGAGCGGGCGATCAAGGAATGGGGCGAGTACGTCCGGATGGCCAAGATCGAGCCGCAATGACGAGCCGCAGCGTCCTGCGGCGGAGCGGAAAACGCGTCGAACGCAAGGATGCTCGCGGCAATTTCATACTGGAGGAAATGACATGAACCACGTCGTCGCACGATCCCTGCGCGATCTCGCGCGCGCAACCGTCTTGGCCGCGGTGATCGCCGCAGCGCCGCTCGGCGCCCGCGCGCAGGACTATCCGAGCCAGGACATCCGTTTCATCTGCGGCTTCCCCGCCGGAAGCGGCGCCGACGTGCTGGTGCGTTATTTCGCCGAGAAGGTACGCGCGGTCGCCAACCGGACCATCATCGTCGAGAACAAGGTGGGAGCCGCCGGCAACATCGCGGCCGTGTACACCGCGCGATCGAAACCGGACGGCTATACCGTCTACGTCCACGCCGCCAGCGCGATCGCGGCCAACATGCACTTGTTCAAGGCGCCGCCGATCGATGCCGCGAAGGATCTGCAGATCGCCGCCGGCGTCAACAAGCAGCCGTTCATGGTGATGGTGCCGGCGAGCAGCCCGTACAAGACGCTGGCAGAGCTGACCGAGGCGATGAAGAAGAAGGGCGACAAGGCCAGCTACGCCCAGTCCAACACCAGCGGCAAGGTGATGGGCGAGATGTACAAGCAGGCGACCGGCGTGCAAGCCGTGGAGGTGCCCTATCGAACCGCCAACGACAGCTTGAACGACTTCACCAGCAGCCGTCTCGACTACGGCATGATGGACCCGGTGTTCGCGTTGAGCCAGGCGCGGGCCGGGCGGCTGCGGATGCTCGCGGTCAGCACCCCGCACCGCATGCAGGCGGTACCGGACCTGCCGACCATGGCCGAGGCGGGCGTCCCCGGCGTGGAGTTGCTCACCTGGTTCGCCGCCATGGTGCCGTCCGCCACCCCGCGCCCGATCATCGACAAGCTGAACAAATGGTTCAATGAGGTGCTCGCCACGGAGGAGACGAAGAAGTTCCTGAACAGCTTCGGCGGCGATCCCTTCATCGCCACGCCCGAGGAAGGCCAGGCGCTGTTCCGGCAGGGCGTCAAGGACTGGGAAGGATACGTCAAGACGGCCAAGATCGAGCCGCAATAGCTGGCCGGCGGCTGCCCGCAAGCCGTCGTCGGCACGGGCGGTGGGAAGCAGCATCAGGGGGGCGGTTTCGTTGGACCACCGCCTTGAACTCCAGCAGCCCCCGACCACGGCGTGACGTTCACGCCCGCTTCCTGCCGGTGGAATTTTGAGCGCGCGCTCGACCGTGCGGCGCAACGCCAAGCCTGCTACGTTACGCCGGCCCGTCGGCGCCGTATCGAGTGGAACGGTCGCTGCGGCGGTGGAGTTGCAACGCGCTCAGCTTGACCCGCTGCAATTTGATCAGCGGCGGTAGAGGTCTCCCGAGCCTATGAAGCTTTTCGAGTGCCAGAACTGCGGTCAGCCGCTCTATTTCGAAAACACCACCTGCGGGAGCTGCGGGCTGCGGCTGGGCTACGTGCCCGAGCGCGAGATCGTCACCGCGCTGGACGAGACCGACGGGCTGTGGCGGCCGCTGGCGGCGCCGGAGAGCCGCTACCGGCTTTGCGCCAATGCGGAGCACGACGTCTGCAACTGGCTCATCCCGCCCGACGATCCGGAGGCCTTTTGCGCGGCATGCCGCCACAATCGCACCATCCCCGATCTCACGAATCCCGAGAATCTCGCGCATTGGCGCAAGATCGAATTTGCCAAGCACCGACTCTTCTACAGCCTGCTGCGCTTCAAGCTGCCGCTGACCACCAGGCCGGAGGATCCCAACGGTCTCGCGTTCGACTTTCTCTCCAACCCGGCCGATGCCGCGGCGGGGCAGTCGCCGATCCTGACCGGACATGCCAGTGGACTCATCACCCTCAACGTCGCCGAGGCCGACGACCCGGAACGCGAACGCCAACGCAAGTCGATGGCCGAACCTTATCGTACGCTGCTCGGGCATTTCCGGCACGAGATCGCCCATTACTATTGGGATCAGCTGGTGAAGGACTCGCCGGAGATCGAGGAGTTCCGACATCTGTTCGGCGACGAGCGCGAGGACTATGGGGAAGCGCTGCAACGACACTATGCCAACGGTCCGGCGCCGGATTGGCCGGAACGGTTCGTCACCGCCTATGCCAGCTCGCATCCGTGGGAGGATTTCGCGGAGAGCTGGGCGCACTATTTCCACATGATCGATACGCTCGAGACCGCGTTCGCCTTCGGCCTGCGGTTGCGGCCGAAGGTGGCCCAAGGCGCCGATCTGTCCGCCGCGATCGATTTCGATCCCTATGTCTCCGAGATGGATCGGATCATCGACGCCTGGCTGCCGCTGACCTTCGCGGTGAATTCCATCAACCGCAGCATGGGCCAGCCGGACCTTTATCCCTTCGTTCCGGCCCCGGCGGTGATCTTGAAGCTGACCTTCATCCATGCTCGGATTCACGCCGTGGGATCGCGGCGGCCGCAGGACTCCTCGAACAGCGCGCTGCGCGCCATTGTCGCCGGGCTCAAACGACCGGTCGGAGCGCCGGAACCCCAGGCCTGAGTGAGGCGGCGCCGACGCTCGTGCGCCAGGCGCGCGTTCGAGCGATCGGATGCACCCAGCGGGTGCCGGTGTCGGCCGGTCGGCCGGCGGGTACGCCGCCGACCGCAAGAGGAGGCCGCGGGATGATGCCGAACGCAACCGGGG
>JBAUOM010000078.1:0-14599 GCA_049579765.1 Xanthobacteraceae bacterium | reverse complement strand
GCTAGCGACAGTGCGCCGGGCTCCGCGAAGGTGATTTCGTTGAGGTCGGCAGTCACGGGATGCGCGGCGGACAGGCCGTCGCGGCGGATGCGCAGCCAGTACGGGTAGCTCAGCTGCTGCTGGTCTTCGTCGACGACCCGCGAGCTGAGCTCGGAATCGCCGACCACCTCGGTTCCGATATATCGTGCACCGTAGCGCAGCAGGAGATCGGATATGTCGTTGATCTCGGCGGACGGCTGCGGGGTGACGATGTTGCTGGCGCGGTTGAAACGCACTTGCGGGTCCATCATGACGATGAGCCCGTGGCCGGCCATGACATGCTGATCGATAGCGTACAACATCTCGCGCTTGAGCACCGTGGCGTCGATCACGAGCAGAACGTCGAGGTTCGGCGGCAACGCGTCGGCAAAGTGCGGAATGACCACCACGTCATAGGCTCGCTTCAGTTCTTCCAGAAACGAGAGTCCGTCGCGCGGCTCCTTCGCGTTGCGCGGCGTCAGGAGCGGCGACAGCAGGCCGACGCGGCGGGTGCGGGTCTGGCCTAGGCCGTGCAGAGCGAGGGCGACGTCGTACTCGAGCAGCTGCTCGCGCCTGATGTCGAAGTACGCGATCCGCCCTTGTCGTCCGCCATGCCGGAAAACCGCGCCGAGCATGAACGCGTCGCCGGAAGTCATCGGGACGCGACGAAGACCGGCGGCACGTGCTTCGGCCTCGGTCTCCGTGTCGGGCCTCGGATCATGTTCCCGCAGCGCGACGCGACCGTGAGAGCGCGCCGTCACCGATCGCAGGAGGTCGCGTGCCCGCCGGGCGTGCAGGCGAATGCTTGGCGGCACCGCCGCCTCGCTTGCGCTCCAATAGAAGTCGATCACGGTGTCCGCGGGCTGGCGCGCAATGATCTCGAGCGTCTGGCCATGCAGAGTGAACTCTTTTTCGGCCGTCAAGTCGAAACCCAGCGACGGCGCCTGATGCGCCCCGGCGACGACAAGGGCCCCGGCCACAATGAGAGCAAGGCCCCATAGCGCACCCCGGACGACGCCGCCAAGTCGGACCGGACCTGCGCGGCGGGCCTCGACCAGCCAAGCCGTCCCCACCAGGGAAATCGCGGTCGCCGCCGCGAAATAGACGAGCGCCGTGAATTCCACGTCTCCGGCGCCCATCCGGTCGAGCCAGTGCTTGGGGCTGATCAGCGGCATGGCTTCGAGAACGCCGGCGCCCGCATGCGCCCCCAGCAGCCGTGCGAACACGTCCCATCCGGGGAGCATCAGGATGAACAGGAGTCCGACGCCGAAGATGAATCCGGCGACCGGTTCTCGCATGGCGGCAGCGGCAAAGAGTGCGACGGCGAGAAACGTCAGCAGCAGGAGCGCCGCGCCGCAATAGCCCGACAGCACCACGCCCCAGTCGGGCGAGCCGAGATAGGCGATCGTGGCCGCAAACGGAATCGTGAGCACGAGCCCGGTCAGCAGCAGCGCGCTTCCGGCGAGCCATTTGCCGATCACCAGTGACAACGTACGCATGGGCAGACTCAGAGTGAGCTCGAGCGACCGGTCACTCGGCTCCTCCGTCCACGCGCGCATGGCAAGGGCCGGTACGAATACCAGCGCCACCCACGGCAGAAACGTCAGCAGGACGTCGATAGTGGCGGAATCGGTCGAATAGAAGTCGGCGATCAGAAATACGCAGGCCATCAGCGCCAGCAGGAAGGCGGCCAGGAAGACTGATGAAAGCGGCGCGTACACGAGCTGACGCCATTCGTGCCGAAAGACCGCCCGGATTTCCGCAAGCCCGCCGCGCACGCCGGCCTGCGGCGCGTGGTGCGCAACGGCCTTCATTGCGCGGGACGCTCGATCTGCGCGTGAGTCAGCCGGGCAAAGGCGCCGGCGAGGCGGCCGCGCTCGTCGGTCAGCGCCTGGCGGTGCTGATCGGCGGCTACCGCGCCCTGCGCGATGACGATGAGCCGGTCGCAGAGCTGTTCGGCCTCCTCGAGGATATGCGTGGACATGAGGATGGCCTTGCCCTGCGCCGCCGTCCGCAGAAAGCGGCGCAGATGCATCTTCTGATTGGGGTCCAATCCGTCCGTCGGCTCGTCCAGGATGAGCACCGGCGGGTCGTGCAGGATCGCTTGGGCGAGCCATGCGCGCTGCCGCCAACCCTTGGAAAGGCTCTTGAGCGTCATCGCCATCGCCGGACCGAGATCGAGCGCCTCGACAGCACGCGCGAGTGCGAGGCGGCGTGCGGCGCCAAAATACCCTCGCGATTCTGCCGCGAAGGTCAGAAATTCGAGCACGGTCAAATTGGGAAAGCCCGCTGCGGCCTCCGGCAAATAGCCGAGACAGGCCTGCGCTTGCCGGCGCTCGGTCGCGATATCGTGTCCGTCGATGGCGGCGGTGCCGCGATCCGGCCGCAGGCAGCCGGCGAGCAGGCGCAGGAGCGTGGACTTGCCGGCGCCGTTGGTGCCGAGGAACCCGACGATTTCACCCGCGCCGACGTCGAACGAGATGTCCATGACGGCGGGACGGCCGCGAAAACTCTTCGCGAGATGACGCGCTTCGATCATCCGAGCGATACCCCAGCGGGTCGCTTTGCCAGGCAGGCGCGCCGTCCGCAACGCGGTCGGAAATCTCCACGGCGCGATCTCCAGCTTCGTGAAGCTATCTGATTGTCGATCGGCGTTCAAACCACCCTCGCGTGCCATCAGGGAATCGCTCGGGGAGGGAATTCGCGCCTCGGAATTGACAGTCAGTGTGCGCGTGACGAGGAGCGCGGCGGCGCGACGGCACCGCCGACTACGCCGGGAGGTCGAATGGCTTTCAGCGCCCGGACAAGAATCCCGCTGCGATGAAGAGCGTCACGCTCGCCAGCGATACGATGTAGCCGGCCCACACCACCACCTGCGCCAACCTCGCGGCATTGCGACTGCGACTGCGCCACAAGCTGCCCGCCGTCACGAGGCACGCGCCGGCGATCGCCAGAGCGATGATCATGGTGCGATCGGTCAGAGTTTCCATGTCGGGTCGCCAACGAACCAAATGAGTGTCCCGAATGCGAGGTTCGCAAACCCTGGCGGCGGCACCCCCCGACGGGAACTTCGGAACCAAGGGGCACTGGAAATCGATATCATCCGGGTTTTGGATTTGAAGTCCCCAAGCGAGCCGGCGGCTACAATGGTAGCAACTTCAAATCCACCGCGCCGGGCACCGGGGATCACGGACGGCCCGGAAGCCGGCTTGCTGCGGAAACTCTGAAGCTGCGCATCGCCTCCTGGTGAAGGATTTCCAGCGCCTCGCGCTTGTATTCGAAGGCCTCGGGTGAGCTCAGCACCTGGTAGTGCCGCGGACGCGGCAGCTCGATATCGATGACCGCGCGCAACTGCGCCGGCCGGTTCGACAGCACGACCAGCCGATCGGCGAGGAAAATCGCCTCGTCGATCTCGGACGTGACGTACAGGTTCGTGCGCCGGTTCTCTTCGAACAGGCGCAGGAAGAACTCCTGCATCAGGCCGCGCGACATGGCGTCGAGCCCGCGGAAGGGCTCGTCCATGATCATGATCTGGGGTTGATTGATCAGCGCGCGCGCGAGCTCGGCGCGCCGCTGCATGCCTCCGGACAGCTGAAGCGGGTATTTGTGGATGAAGTCCTGAAGCCCGACCTTGGTCAGCAGCTCATGTGCGCGTTCCTGAAGCGCCTTGCCTTTGAGGTCGCCGCGAAGCTTCGGGCCGAACACGACGTTCTGATACGTCGTCTGCCATGGGATCAGCGCCGTCTCCTGGAATACCACCATCCGGTCCCGCGAGGGGCCGGTGACGCGCCGGCCGTTGAGCAGAATCTCACCGCGGTCCGGCCGCTCGAAGCCTGCGATCAGATTGACGAGCGTCGACTTGCCGCAGCCGGAAGGGCCGACGACGACAGTGAGCTTGCCGGGCAGGATATCGAGCGTGAGATCCTTGATGACGTCCTGTCGCTCCCATTCCTCGCCATAGGATTTGCAGACTTCCCTGATTTCGACGCTGGCCTGCGATGCGGTTGCGCCGGCAAGGCCGGCAGCGGCAGCCGGTGGCTCGGTGTTCTTGGCCTGCATGTCCATCAACGTCGCCTGTCCTGCGGGTCAGAACAAGTTGCGCCAAGGCATGGCGCGGTGGCCGATCATGCGGATGGCGCCGCTCGAAAGGTATCCGGCAATGCCGATCGAGATCATGCCGACGACGATTTGCGGCAGGGAGCCTCCCATGTAGGAGTTCCAGATGAAGAAGCCGAGGCCGCCGCCGCCCTGCGTTCCTCCGCTCGAAATCATCTCGGCCGCCACCACCACCTCCCAGGTGATGCCCATGCCGACCGCGGCCCCGGTGAAGATCGACGGCAATATTCCCGGCAGGATGATCCTCCAGAACAGATGCCAATGATTTGCGCCCATGGATTGGGCGGCCCGCAGGTAGCGCACGTCGATGGTGCGTGCGCCGCCGAGCACGTTGATCACGATCGTGAAGAACGCGCCGAGGAAAGTGACGAATGCGATCGACATTTCGTTGGTCGGCCAGAAAATCAACGAGGCCGGGACCCAGGCGAGCGGCGGAATCGGGCGGAGCATTTCGAAGGGTGGGAAAAAGATGTCGCGAAAGTATTTGTTGACGGCCAGCATCAGGCCGAACGGGATGCCGATGATTTGCGCAGCGATGAAGCCGGTCAGCACGCGCTTGAAGCTCTGATACCAGCTTTCCCAATATCCCCATTTCACCAGCACTTTCGACCAGGCCACCGCCACATCGGACGGAGGCGGCAGAAGGCCCACATAGGGAAGCGTGTATCCGAACCACTCCTTGGAGCGCGAACCGACCTCCCACAGGACCAGGAACACGATGATGGCGACCAGTCCGCGCCAGAACTCCGGCCGGCCCAGGGTCCTGAGCAGGAACGGACGCCGCGACCGCGCGACGCCAATGGGACGACTGACCTCGCCGACACTGGCCATGGTTGGCTTCTCGCCTTGCTCAGGCTAGCTCTCTTTCGCCCAATTGGAAGGCCTTGATGGCTTCCTCGTGCACGGCATCCTTGGTTTCCTCGACCAGCAACCTGAACTGCTCGGACGACAGGACCTCGTAGTTGCGTGGCCGCGGGATGTCGACATTGACCACTTTCTTCAGACGGCATGGCCGTGTCGTAAGCACGTACACGCGGTCGCCGAGGAAGATCGCCTCCTCGAGGTCGTGGGTGATGAAGAAGATGGTGACCTTGGTTCGATCGTACACTTCGAGCAGCGCCTCGTGCATGATCGACTTGGTCAGCCCGTCCATGGCGCGATAGGGCTCGTCGAGCAGCAGCACCTTCGGCTTGTTGATCAGCGCGCGCACGATCTCGGCGCGGCGGGCCATGCCGGAGGACACCTCGCCCGGATACTTGCCGCCGAAGTCGCCGAGGCCGGCCTCGGCCAGCATCTCGTGCGCCTTCTCCAGCGCGTCCCGCTTCGACAGGACGCGTTGCACCATCGGGCCATAGGCGACGTTCTGCGCCAGCGTCTTCCACGGAAACAACGCGCCGTTCTGGAACACCACGATACGGTCGGCGCCTTGTGCCGCCATCGGCTTGCTCGCCCCGCACAGCAGCTTGCCGTCGAGAACGATCTCTCCCGACGTGATCGAGTGGAAGCCCGCAATGGCGTTCAGGAGGGTCGTCTTTCCGCACCCCGACGGGCCGACGATCATGCAGAACTCGCCCGGAGCGATCTCCATGGAGCAGTGGTCGACCGCCATGATGTTGACGCCCTCGGGATCGTAGATCTTGACCACGTCGCGGATGCTGAGGGCGCCGCTCCTCGCCGTGCTGGCCGAACCGTCGGCATCGAGTGACATGCCCGCGCGCATCATCTGCCCTGCAGCGCGAGCGCGCGCGCATGCCATTGCATCAGCCGATTGCCGACGAACCGCACCATCGCCGAGGTGAACCAGCCGACGAAGCCGAGGGTGAGCATGGCGATGACCATCGGCACGGTGACGCTGTTCATGTACGAACTGAGGATCAGATAGCCGAGGCCGAAATCGCCGGACACCATTTCCGCGGCGACGAGCGAGAACCAGGCGACGCCGACGCTGATTTGCAGGCCGGTAAAGATGAAGGGCAGGGCGCCCGGCACCACCACGTGGCGGAAGATATCCCACCGGCTCGATCCGAGGCAGCCGGCGGCCCGGAAGTAGGACTCGTCGATCGACTGTACTCCGAGCATGGTATTGAGCGTGGTGACGAACAGCGAGGCCAACGTGGCGAGAAAGATGACCGGGGACTCGTAGCCGCTGAACATCAGGATCGCGAGCGGCACCCAAGCCAGGATCGGGATCGGCCGCAGCGTCTCCAGGATCGGAAAGGTGTAGTCGCGGAACGTGCGCGACCAGCCCATGACCAACCCGAGCGGAACGCCGATCGAGGTTGCGATGCAGAACGCAATGAAGATGCGACGAACGCTGACGTAGATGTGCTCGTAGTATTCCGGGGTGAAGATAGAGATGCCCTGTTGCGGGTGGGGCGACAGCCACTCGCTCAACACGGTAATCGGCCCTGGAAGCTTCACGAAGCGGGGCACCTTCAGCCCCTCGCACAGCAGCCAGTAGACGAAGACCCAGAGCAAAATGCCGAGGACCGCCAGGTACGGCGTGGGCGACCTGGCCATCTTGATCAACAGGTGCCGGACGCGCGCGAGCCGGGTCGGCATCGCCCTGGGGGCAGCCTGAAGCTCGGCCGGGGAGACGACTTGGTGCATCGCTTGGCGCCTGTTGCGCCCGTCACTCGGGCTTGGATGCTTCGGGGTTGCTCATCTCGCGGATCCGGCCAAACCAAGCACCCGGCACAGCCCGTCTCGGGCTGCTGCAAAATCAAGCTGCGGCATGCGAGCTCGGCCGCGCCGCTCGCATGCCGGCAACGACACGGGGGCGCCGCGCCGCTACTTGAACGCCGACAGCGGCTGGGCCTTGATCACGCTGACCGGGCTCTTGAGACCGCGCTTCTCCAGCACCGCGCGGGCGACCTTGTCGTCGACGGCGCCGTCGCGCACCTTTGGCGATGCCGCGGGCTTGTTCGGCAGACTGTTGAGGAACTCCGTTGCTTCGGTAATGAGCTTCTGCACCCGCTCATTGACGATGTAGTCGAGCTCCAGCTTCACCGGCCCGCCGCCCGCATCCCTCGGATTCTCTCCGTACAGCGAAGCCCACAGCACCTTGCGGTCGATCTGTTCGGTCTGCTGCTCTGCGAGCTTGGAGACCTCGGCCGCGTTGTTGAGATCGGCCAGGAACAACTGCGCGTCGAGCTCGGCTTCGAGCCAGGCGCGATGCACGTCCGGCCGCTGCGTGATCAGGTCGTTGAGCATGATCAGGAAGCCGCCATCGAGCGCGTCGAAATCCTCGCCGCTGGCGGCGCGGCGCGCGAGTCCGCCCTGCACGATCTTGGTGGCGGTGGGCTCCCAGATCACCGCGGCATCGAGCTTGTTGGCGCGGAAATTCGTGGTGATGACCTCGATGTTCTGGTTGAGATAGGTCTTCGGCTCGATACCCGCCTCCTTGAACGCCAGCCGCGCAAAGCGATCCGTGCACGAGCCGTGGGGCGAGGAGGTGTTCTTGCCGTTCATCCATTGCACCGCCTCCTTGCCGTTCTTGAACTGCGGCGCATCGTTGCGAACGAGGAAGATGTTGCACTGCTGCTTCGAGGTGCCGAGCGTCGCCACGATGCGGATATCCGTGCCGCCGCGATCCGGCAGGTTGCGGAAGGTGGAGACGATCCCCGGCATGTCTCCGACATAGCCGATGTGCTGCTTCTCGCCGGTCATCGCGTTGACGATGATGGCGCCCTGCAGTCCGACCTGAAACTCCGCGGTCGAGCCCGCCGGCAGGTACTTCTTCCAGAGCTGCTTGCCGTTGATGACGACGCCGGACCAGGACTCGGTATAGTAGGGCTGGTAACCCACGACGAGCGTGACCGGCTGGCCCTGCTTGCCGAATTCGACGGTCGCATGTCCCGCGGCCGGCGCCAACAGAGCTGCGCACGCCAGCGTCGAGCAGATACCGATTCGCCTGCTGAGTTTCGACATCCCTTCCTCCCTGGATCAGGATCGCCCGGTTGCCCCGGGCTGATCGACGTGTCGAAAACCGTTGCCCGAGAAAGCGCCTCTGGTCGGCGACCAGCGGAAGCGGTGCGGCAGGAAATCGCCTCGGGCACCTCTGCTCCCTGCCACGGCGCGCAGCGAGCGAAGCGTACGCCCGAGAATGGAGCAGCCGCAAGGGAATCTCGCGGGATGGATTATTCGTGCTCTCAATTACGAAATAGGAACTTTCGATCCCATATATCTTTTCACGTGAAATGATGCTGACAGGCGCGTAGCGCTCGGGTTGGTTGCGCCATCCGGTGATCCGGCCGTGCAGCGGGCCACGTGGCACGTTGATCGCCGCGCTCCCGGAGGCGCCCGCCAGCTAGGGCGGTCGGCTCCCAGAGCCCCGGCTGCGCCAGTTGCGTCACCACGCGCTTCGCCGGCCGTCGGTAGCGCGGGCGCGCCGGCAGCGCATCGCGCTCCTGATGCGTCGGCTCTTCGATGAACCGCGGATGCGTCCACGAACCGCCGTCTCGATCGGATCAATCCGCTCGTCGAAACATGACGGCCGTATCGGTCTCGGGATGCTCTCGCGACGGCACTCCGATGCCCCTCACAGTCTTGATGATCGTTTCAGTTTCGGATCGTGAGCGGATTGCCTGATCAATCATAGCCGAGAGCGAATTTTAGATAGGCCCTTCAAATTTGACTCCCGAGCCCATTCGAACGCCCACTCATGCAAACGAGGCGGCTCGTACCGTGAACCAGATTGCCGCAGTGCGTCCAGTCGTCTATGTTGACGCTTGGAAGCGGGGGCCGATCGGGGGATGTCGACCAGTGTTCACCAGCAATCCTTTCGCCGAGCTCTCAGCGTCCATCCCACCCGCCGTCATGCAGACGTATGTCGTCGTCATGATCCTCATGGTCGCGGGCGGCACGCTGCTCGACATCATGCATAAGAAGAGCGCCAAGTACTTCTTCAGTAATTGGCAGAACGCAATGAACAAGGGCACGCGGCAGGTCGGCAGCGGGGAAATGGCGTCCGTGGCGGCCCAGACCGCTGTGGTGGACGTCCTGGCCTCCGGTGAATTCTGCAACGTGCGGCGCAGAATTGCTCACCTCCTGACAATGTATGGTTTCCTGGCTTATGTCGTCACAACCGTGATCATGGTTTTCGCGTACCCGACGCCCGCCACGCCCGCGCCCGCCATCCTGCCGGCCCTGTGGTACGTCGGGGCCCTGATGGTTTGTATCGGCGGCTACTGGTTCTGGTTCTTCATCCGCGCCGACGTCGCCGCGGAAGGCAACTCACCTTTTCGCCTCGTGCGTGCCGACCTGTTCGTCGTTTCGCTTCTGGCAAGCGCGACGCTGGGACTGTTATGGGCGTCGGTGCAGACGACGGGTAGCCACGCCTGGGCGAACCTGCTCCTCGCCGTGTATCTTCTCGCCACGACGGTGCTGTTCGGGTCGATCCCGTGGTCCAAGTTCTCGCATATGTTCTTCAAGCCCGCGGCAGCCTTCCAGAAACGGGTCGAGCAGGCGAACGGTTCGCGGAGCAACCTGCCGGCCCCCGCCGACAGCCCCGCGATTTTTGGCAGCGCCCGCCGACAGCCCCAAAATTATTGATTGGCCAGCGCTTGGTGTTCGATACAGGAGATAACCTCATATCATGCCGACATTCGTCTACATGACGCGTTGCGACGGCTGCGGACATTGCGTGGATATCTGCCCGTCCGACATCATGCACATCGATACCACCTACCGCCGTGCCTATAACATCGAGCCCAATATGTGCTGGGAGTGCTATTCATGCGTGAAGGCGTGTCCGCAGAATGCGATAGACTGCCGCGGCTACGCAGACTTCGCCCCCTTGGGCCACAGTGTCCGGGTGCTGCGGGAAGAGGAGAAGGGAACCATTTCCTGGAAGATCAAATTCCGGGACGGCCGCGAGAAGGATTTCGTTTCCCCGATCAGGACCACGCCATGGGGATCGATCAAGTCATCGTCCGATTACGCGGCGCCGAGCCCGGATGCACTGAAGTCCCAGGAGCTCGCGCACGAGCCTGAGGCACTCAACATCGATGCGCTGCCCGCGCTCACTCCGGACCAACTCAAGCGAGGTTTGCCATAATGGGCCTCCTGACACGCCGAAAAACGGTGTTCGTGGATTCGGATATCCTCGTCATCGGCGGCGGCATGGCTGGCTGCGGGGCCACATACGAATCCAGGTACTGGGGGCGCGACCTGACGATTGTCTGCGTCGAGAAGGCGAACATCGAGCGCAGCGGGGCCGTGGCACAAGGCCTGTATGCGATCAACTGTTACATGGGCATGCAGTGGAACGAGAACCGGCCCGAGGACCATGTCCGCTACGCCCGGAACGACCTCATGGGCCTCGTGCGGGAGGATCTGGGCTACGATATCGCCCGCCACGTGGACTCCACGGTGCACAAGTTCGAAGAGTGGGGCCTGCCCATCATGCGGGACCCGAAAACCGGGCGGTACCAGCGCGAGGGCAAATGGCAGATCATGATTCACGGCGAGAGCTACAAGCCGCTCGTCGCCGAAGCCGCCCGCAAGGCCGCCACCAAAGTCTACAACCGGATCATGGTGACCCACCTGTTGATGGACGAGACGAAACCCAACCGGGTCGCCGGAGCCGTCGGTTTCAACGTCCGTAATGGCGATTTCTACGTCTTCCGCTCGAAGGCCGCCATCGTATCCGCCGGCGGTGCGTCGCACATCTTCAAGCCCCGTGCGGTGGGTGAAGGCATGGGACGAACGTGGTACGCGCCGTGGAGCAGCGCCTCTGCCTATGCGTTGCCGATCCTCGTCGGTGCCAAGATGATGCAGATGGAGAACCGGATCGTCCTGACTCGATTCAAGGACGGCTATGGTCCGGTCGGTGCCTACTTCCTGCATCTCAAGACGTATACCGAGAACGCGTATGGCGAAGAATACGAGTCGAAATGGCACGCTCACACCAAGGAATTGGTCGGCGACTACGTTGACCGGCACCCGGTGCCGACTTGCCTGCGGAACCACGCCCTTCTGGAGGAGGTCAAGGCCGGGAGAGGTCCCATCCGCATGGTGACGAAGGAGGCCTTCCAGGATCCGCACAAGGAGACGGTCGGCTGGGAGAACTTCCTCGGCATGACGATCGGGCAGGCGGTCGTCTGGGCGTCGCAGAACATCGATCCCAAGCATACCAATCCCGAGCTGACCACGTCCGAGCCTTACGTCATGGGCTCCCATGCCACGTGCTCCGGCGCATGGGCGAGCGGACCGGCGGACTACGCCCCTGCGGAATATCAGTGGGGATACAACCGGATGATGACCGTCGACGGGCTTTTCGGTGCCGGCGACGCCATTGGCGGCACCGCTCACAAGTTCTCGTCGGGCTCCTTCACGGAAGGCCGGATCGCCGGCAAGGCGGCGGTCAACTACGTGAACGACCTGGGCAGAGAGCAGCCTCAGGTCAGCGAGCGGGAGTACGAAGATCTCAAGAAGGCAATCTTCCAACCCTTGGAGACCTACCAGGTCGGCCGCAATGAGATCGTCGCAGGAACCGTTTCGCCGAGCTACATCTTGCCGATCAATGGTCTTCAGCGTCTCGAGAAGATCATGGACGAGTATGTCGGCGGCATCGGCTCCTACTACACGACCAACGAACCTCTGCTCACCCGCGGGATGGAGTTGCTAACCATGCTGAAGGAAGACCTCGCCTATCTCGGGGCCGAGGACCTTCACCAGCTCCAGCGGGCGTGGGAGCTTCACCACCGGGTCTTGGCCTCGGAGGCTGTGGCGCAGCACACGTTGTTCAGGACGGAAACGCGCTGGCCGGGGTACTACTACCGTGCCGATCATCCGAAGCTGGACGACAAAGATTGGCATTGCTTCACCCTGTCCCGCTACGACCGGGAGTCCGGGAATTGGCAGATGGAGAAGGCTCCGGTGTATCACATCGTGGACTGAGCGGTCGCACACTCAGCACGACGACTTCCAGATCCCGCGTGCTCGGGGCTTTAATCGCTTCAGCCCGCACCCCGCCACCCGCTGCAGTCTGCAAAGGCCGTCCTACTTCGCGACAGCTTGATTTCACGACGGAATCGCAATGCCGCAACTCGTACCGCCGCACGGTTCGGACACAGTCAAGCCACTGCTGCTGGCCGAGACGGAGCGGGGCGAGGAACGCAAGCGGGCGGAGAAACTCAGGAAGGTTCCTCTCGATTCACGTGCGGTCTCCGACGTGTTCATGCTGGCAATGGGGGCCTATACGCCGCTCGACGGCTTTATGGGGCACGACGACTGGCGCGGTTCATGCCTGGATATGAAACTGACCAGCGGCGTCTTTTGGCCGATCCCGATCACGCTTCCCGTAGGAAAGGACCTTGGCGATAGCATCCATGCCGAAGAGGAGGTCACGCTCATCGACGCGGAGACCGACGAAATTCTCGCCGTCATGCGGGTTGGCGAAAAATACTCGATCGACAAGGCGATCGAGGGCGAGCATGTCTATCGCACGATCGATCCGAAGCATCCCGGCGTGGTCAAGGTGTTGGAGCAAGGCGACGTCAATTTGGCCGGACGGGTCGTGGTTCTCAGCGAGGGTGTCTATCCGGCAAAATATCCGAACCTCTATATCCGCCCCGCCGAGTCGCGGGCCATGTTTCTCGAAAGAGGCTGGTTGCGCGTCGCCGCCTTCCAGACCCGAAATCCCATGCACCGAAGCCACGAGCATCTGGTGAAGATCGCGCTCGAGGTAACGGACGGTGTTTTCATCCATCAAGTGCTTGGGAAGCTGAAAGCAGGCGACATTCCAGCGGAGGTGCGCACCCGAGCGATCCAGGCGATGATCAACAACTATTTCCGCCCCGAGACGGTAATTCAGGCGGGCTATCCGATCGAAATGCGCTACGCGGGCCCGCGCGAGGCGCTGCTTCATGCCCTCATTCGCCAGAATTTCGGTTGCTCTCACCTTATCGTGGGGCGCGACCACGCCGGCGTCGGCGACTACTACGGTCCATTCGACTCGCATCACGTCTTCGATGAACTGTGGGACGGCGCGCTTCACACGAGAGCGCTGAAGATCGACGTCACCTTCTATTGCCGGAAGTGTTACGGAATGGCGACGGCCAAGACCTGTCCCCACGATCCGGAGAATCATATCTCGATCTCCGGCACGCAGCAGCGCAAAATGCTCTCGACCGACGCGGTCATACCACCCGAGTTCAGCCGGCCGGAGGTGGTGGCGATCCTCAAGGAGTATTACGCGGGTCTGCGATCGACAGGCTAGGGCATGTCCCGGAAAAGTGGGCTCCGGTTTTCCGCCAGGGACATGCGCAAAGCCAAGGAATCTAGGGCGCATCCCGATTCGACCTAATCGGGATGCGCTCTAGTGCCGCGAACCCCGAGTTCGCACACATCGTGCGGCCGGTGCGGTTGCGAGCTTCGGGTTCAAGAGCGGCACTTATAGAATCATGGCGTTGCTTATGTCCCTTTGATTCCGAAGTTCGCATCGGAGGGCGCCGCAAGGGTTTGCGAACTTTGGAATCGGGACACCAGGTCCGGCATCATGATCATCGCGCAAATCTCCGATACCCATATTGCGCTGGATACGCCCGACGCCGAGCGGAGAATACGGGATTTCGCACTGACCATTGCCGACATAAACGCACTCGATCCGGCCCCCGACGTGATCGTTCATACCGGGGATATCGTTCATAACGGACGGCAAGACGAATACGCTCAGGCCGTGGCCACGCTCGCGAAGGCGCGGGCGCCGGTCTATGTGCTGGCCGGCAATAAGGACAACAGGGCGAATTTGCGCGAAGCCTTCCTGGCATGCGGATATCTTGCGCCCGGTTCCGAGTTTGTCGCCTATGCGATCGACGATTATCCGGTAAGACTGATTGCGCTGGATACCCTGAGTTCAGGCAGCAACAAGGGTGACTTTTGCCGCGAGCGGGTCAGACATTTGATCGAGATGATCGACGGCGAGACCACCAAGCCCATAGCGGTTTTCACGCACCATCCGCCATTTGAGGTTACGGTGGGGCCGGACCTGCTCCACTTCGAAACCCGGAATGTGATGTCGGGATTGCGCCGGGCCTTGCAGCACTCCGGGCGGGTCGTCGCTGTTTTCAGCGGCCATGTTCACCGCGCTGCTGCGGGGCATGTCGCGGACATCCCGGCGACGGTGATGCCGAGCATCGCGACGACACTGCGCAAAGGCGAATATCCGGCCGATATGAGGACACTTCCGGTCTATCAGGTCCACCGTTTTGATCCGGTTTGGGGTTTTGCCACCGAAACACGGATTGTCGGAACGCGGTAGTGTCCCGATTCCGAAGTTCGCATCATTGTGCGACACCCTCGTTTGCGAACTTCGGAATCGAAGGACACTAGCAACTTATTGATCTAGTGTGGCTTTGGTTCAGAAGTCCGCATTTCGGACTCTCCGCGAGAATGATGCGGACTTCCGAACCGCCACACTAGGAGGCGCCCCGGCCGGGACGCGTCGGCAAGGAAATCTCGC
>JBAUOM010000077.1:0-7061 GCA_049579765.1 Xanthobacteraceae bacterium | reverse complement strand
AGGTTGGGTTGGCGCGGCAGAGATGTCGACGGCGCCTGCCGAGACCTCGGACCGCGCGTAACCCAACGCTTCTCGGCGCGGATGTTGGGTCACGCGCGGAACGCACACCGAGGCGAAAGCGAAAGCGCTCGGCCGCGCTGACCCAACCTACGCTACTCGCTATTCGCTGCTCGCTATTCGCCCCTATTGCACGGTCGCGGCCGCCGCCTTGATCTTGTCGTAGAAGGCCTTCAGCGGGGCGCTCTTGGCGAGCACGGGCTGAATGGCCGCGGAGGCGCGCCGTTCGGCCTCCTGCTGCTCCGCCGGCGACAGGGTCGCGATCTTGCCGCCGTGCTCCTTCCATATGTTCGTATCCTTCACCAGCAGGTCGGCGCCCCACTTGTTGGCCTCGGGCTCGACCTTGGCGCCGGCCTTCGTCACCGCCTCCTTCAGGTCCGCCGGGAGCCGGTCGTACCAGGCCTTGCTGACGAGGTTCAGCGTCACGATCGCCCACAGATGCGTGTCGAGCACGTTCGGGGCGGCGTCGTAGTATTTGAACGCGACGAACACCGGCAAGCCGGAATTGGCGCCGTCGATCGTGCCCTGGGTCAGCGCGGGCAGGACCTCGCCGAGCGACATCGGCACCGCCGCCGCGCCCAGCGCATTGACCTGTGCCTGCTCGCCCTCGCTCGCCAGCACGCGAATGCGCTTGCCGGCGAACTCGGCGAGCTTGGTGACCGGCGTTTTGAACGCGAATCCCTGGGTGTCGTAAACCATGATGCCGAGCAGCACGAGACCGCGCGAATTGGCGACCTCGGCGACGGCCTGGCGAAGAGCCGGCACCAGCACGGCGCTGCGCACATGGGCGAGATTCTTGAACAGGCCGGCCATGGCCAGGCCCTGGAAGCGCGGATCGGCGCCGACGAACAGCTCTGCCGGTCCGGACGCCGCCTCGATCGTGCCCAGCCGCAGGCCCTCGGCTTGCCGCGCCGCCGAGCCGAGCTGGCCGGCCGGATAGATGTCGACCTTGATGCGGTTGTTCGTCGCCTTCTCCAGCTCCGCCTTATACATCTTGATGAATTCGTGCTGGATGTCGTTGATGGTGAGCGTGGCGAATTTCATCGTGAAGTCCTGCGCCCGCACAGGACCTGCGGAGACGACCGCGCCGGTTGCGACGGCCAGCGCTGCCAGGAACGCTCGGCCGAGATGCCCGAGCGCGACGGATCGGATATGGGGTTGGGACACGCGACGACCCTCCGGTTGACGTTAACCCGCAAGGCTAGACGCTCCGGGTGCGTGTATTCAACCATCCCTCTCGCGCGGGAGTTCGCGGGATTGCCGCACCAGGCATGCATGCAACGGACCGGACCGAACCGAGGGCGTCGTCCAGTCGATCTCCACGCCTGCGCTGCGCCGGCCTCGGCGTGGCGGCAACTCATCTGTGCGGCAACTCATCCGTCAAGGCGTGGTCGCCGGCAACGGCCTCTTCAACGCTGACAACCGGCGGCGCTCCGGGTCGGACCGAAATTGTCCAGCAAGTTTGTGGGCTTCATTGCGCCGGAGGTGGAGCCCGACGAGCCTGCCCGCGGCGTGACAATTTGCCGGATACAAAGTTGCGAGCTTGGTATACTCTGATTGCAAGGCTTGGAAACAAGAGCCTTCGAATCACGAACCAGGACAGGGGACGCCATGAAGCCGTCGACGCGGCAGCCTATGGCGTGGTGTCCGCATTTTCCTGACGGCGGCATGTTGCCCCGGCCAGGAGTGCGGCAGCGAAGCGTCGCGTCCGTCAAGCAGCTCGGACGTTGCCGCGCAGCCCGAATCTCCTTTGCCGTCATGACGCCACGGCTTGCGCCGGCGATCCAGCCGCCGGCGGGCCGCGCGCGCCGTGCGCCGGCACATGAAGATCTGCACGACCAGATAATGAGGATACGGAGGGTTATCCGCGCCAACTAGGGAGCCGCGCCATGATCAAGGGACTTACTGCGTTCGTCGGTGCTCTGGGTTTGATCGTGATGTCGGGGAGCGCAAGCATTGCGCAGCAGGCGGGGACCCCGATCCTCTCCGGCCCGTTGGTGAAGCTCGACATCAAGGATGCCGAGATCGATCCTCACCGCGGCAAGCCCCGCGGCACCCTGACCTTGGCGCAGCACTTTGCCCTGGACCCGGGCTGGCTCAATCCGATCACGCATATCTACGCCCTGACGCAGCAGGAGTACGATTATCTGGTCCACGACGCCCTGATAAAGACCATGCCGCAGGGCGTGTTTACCTACAGCCTGGCGGAGCACGCCGAGCAGAGCGCGGACTTCAAACAGGCCGCTTTCCGGCTGCGCGCCGGCCTGAAGTTCCAGGACGGAACGCCGCTCACCACCGCCGACGTCAAGTGGACCTACGAGAATTTCAAGGGCGCTTACGCCAAGATTTTCCATGACAAGCTCAGCGACATCAGGATCGTGGACGACCGCACGATCATCTTCAATTTCAAGGAGCCGTTCCTGGACTTCATGACGCTCTACAACGGCGGCGTGAGCGGTATCGGCTGGATCGTTCCGCGGCAATATTACGAGAAGGTCGGAAGCGACGGCTTCAAGGCGCATCCGGTCGGCGCCGGTCCCTACAAGCTCGCCAGCCAGGTGGCCGGGTCGCAGATGGTTTTCGAGGCCTGGGAGGACTATTGGCGCCGCACGCCGGCCACGAAGACGATCGTGGTCAGGGGCATCAGGGATCCGGCGAGCCGACTGGCCGGCCTGCAAACCGGCGAGCTCGATCTGGCCTACGGCATGACCGGAAAGCTCCTGCCGCGCGTCATGGCGGACAAGAACTTGCGCTGGGACAAGAATTTCACCGGGCCGTGGTTCCTCCTGTTCCCCGGTTACAACGAGCCCACGAGCCCGTTCCACGACAAGCGCGTGCGCGAGGCGGTGAGCCTGGCGGTCAATCGCTCGTTCCTCGCCAAGCAAGAGTCGCAGGGCATCGGCATACCGTGGGGCAATTGGCTCAGCGCCGAGAACCCCGATGCGCTGCGCGGCGACGGCAAGGACCTGCCCGTGCCCGAATACAACCCCGCGAAGGCGAAACAGCTCCTTGCGCAGGCCGGGTTCCCGAACGGCTTCGACTTCGACTGGTACGTTCCGTTCGTACCGTATTTCGACATGGCCGAGCGCATCCTCGTCGACCTGCGCGCCGTGGGCATCCGCGGCAAGCTCGAGGTTCTGGAGGGGCCGGCGTTCCGGGCGAAGGTCGGCCGCGGCCGCAAGGGCTATCAAGGCAATCGTACCATCGTGCACAACATCGATCCGCGCGCGGGCGGAGCCGCGGCGAGCATCAGGGTTTACGCCGTCTGCGAAAGTCCGTCGTCGTTCGTTTGCGAGCCGCAGATCGAAAGCCTGTGGAAGGACTACCAGGCGAGCCACGACGCCGAGTACCGCGACGAGGTGGTCAAGAAGATCCAGCGCGTCCTCATCGAGAATTACTACATCGTGCCGATCTACCTGAACCCCTTCGTGCACGCGGTCGGGCCGCGCGTGCTGCCGGCGGGGGAGGGCTTCCACCGCTATTGGGATACGCTGAACGCTCCTTATCCGTGGCCGTGGGAGGTCTGGGAGGTGCGGGCGGAAAATTGAAGACCGCGGGTGCGGTATGCAGAAGTACATCCTGATCCGGGGCTTCTACAGCATCATCACGCTGTGGCTGCTCGTCACCATCGTGTTCACGCTGGTGCGGCTCAGCGGCGACCCCGTCGAGATGAAAGGCGAAATCGGCGCGGATCCCGCCTATGTGCAGCAGCTGCGGCATGACTGGGGCCTCGACCGCCCGTTGTACGTGCAGTACGCGAGCTTCATGGCGGACCTGGTCCGCGGCGATTTCGGCCACTCCTACGAGAAGTCGCTGCCGGTCGCCACGATCTACTTCGAGCGCCTGCCCAACTCGCTGAAGCTGGGCTTCGCCGCCTTCTTCATCTCCATCCTCATCGGCGTGCCGCTCGGCATGATCTCGGCGCTGAAGGTCAACACGTGGTGGGACAGCCTCGGCAAGATGGTCGCCCTGCTCGGATTGTCGGTTCCGGGCTTCTTCGTCGGCCTTGTCCTCATCATCGTGTTCGGGGTGAATCTGGGCTGGCTCCCCGTGCTCGGCAAAGGCCAGAGCGCCTTCGTCGCGAGCGAGCCTTCGACCTGGGTGACGTTCTGGTTCCGGGATTGGGACCATCTCGCCATGCCGGCGTTCGCGCTCGGCTGGTACTTCTCCGGGGCCATGCTGCGCATCAGCCGGTCCGGCATGCTCGACGTCCTCGGCACCGACTACGTGAAGCTCGTGCGCCTCAAGGGCGTGCCCGAGGCGATCGTGATCGCCAAGCACGCCCTGAAGAACGCGATGATCCCCATCCTCACCATCGCCGGACTCAACCTCGTCATCATGTTGAACGTGGCGATCGTGATCGAGGTGATCTTCAACTGGCCCGGCGTCGGCCTGCTGCTCTACGACGGCCTGACCAACCGCGATTTTCCCATGGTGCAAGGCGTGGTGCTGATGTCGGGCGTGGTGATCGTGCTGCTGAACTTCATGATCGACGTGCTCTACGGCTACGTCGACCCGCGGGTCAGACTCTCGCGATAAGGGGCCTTACGATGGCTATCGTCTTCGATGACGTACGCTCGATCGCGACCGACACCCCCCGCGTGCGGCGCCTGTTCCGCCTGCTGCGCGGGCTGCCGACGATTCCGCTGGTCATGCTCGGCCTTCTCGCCTTCGTCGCCATTTTCGCGCCCGTGATCGCGCCACACAGCAAGCTCGACCCGGTGGTGCCCACGCACGCGCAATGCCTGGAACGATACGGCACGCCGGACTGCCCGTACATCGACGAAATGCCGCCGTTCTGGGTGGAGGGCGGCAGCCTCGCCACCCCGCTCGGCACGGATTTCCTCGGTCGCGACGTGCTCAGCCGCTTGATGTACGGCGCCCGCATCTCGCTCCTCGTCGCGCTCACCGGCACCCTCGTGGCGGGCACCATCGGAACATTGCTCGGCGTGCTCGCCGGCTACATGGGGAGGTGGTGGGATCAGATCATCATGCGGGTCACGGACGCATGGCTGACATTGCCTTCGCTCGTCTTCGCGATCCTGCTGTTGAGCGTGCGCGGTCCGGGGGTGTGGAACGTGGTGCTCATTCTCGCCCTGGTGTTCTGGAGCCGCTACTCGCGCGCGGTTCGCGGCGAGGTGCTGGCGCTGCGCGAGCGCGACTTCGTCAAGCTGGCCGAGATCAACGGGATCGGCAAGCCGCGGATCATTTTCCGTCACCTCGTCCCCAACGTCATGAATACCGTCATGGTGCTGTTCAGCCTGCAGGTGGGCGTGGCGGTCATCATCGAGGCGTCGCTCAGTTTCCTCGGCGTAGGCGTGCCGCCGCCGGAGCCGTCGTGGGGATTGATGATGGCGCAGGAGCGCGACGCCCTGATGGAGGGCAAGTGGTGGCTGGCGATTTTCCCCGGCATCTGCATCTGCATGCTCGTGCTTTCCGCCAACATGCTCGGGGACTGGCTGCGCGTGCGGCTCGATCCCCAGCTTCGCAATCGCTGAGGCGGTCCGGTGTCGCCGCCGTTGCTCCGCGTCGAGGGTCTCAGGACGCATTACTTCGGCTTCGGCGGCAATCGCGTCGTCAAGGCGGTCGACGGCGTCAGCTTCACCGTCGAAGCGGGCGAGACATTCGGACTCGTGGGCGAGTCCGGCTGCGGCAAGACCACCACGTGCCATTCGATCGTGCGGCTGCTCGCAGCCAGCGCCCGCATCGTCGCCGGCCGCATCGAGCTCGACGGCAGGAACCTGCTCGATTTGAGCGCGCGCGAGATGCGCGAGGTCCGCGGCCGGCGCATCGCCAGCATCCTGCAGGATCCGATGGCGTCGCTCGATCCGCTGTTCTCGATCGGCAACCAGGTGGCCGAGCCGGCCTATTACCACGGCCTGCTGCGTGGCCGGCCGCTGTACCGGCGCGTCAGCGAGCTCCTTGCGGCGGTCCGCATTCCCTCGCCGGAGAAGCGCCTCAAGGAGTTCCCGCATCAGATGAGCGGAGGCATGCGCCAGCGCATCGTCGGTGCCATCGCCCAGGCCGGCGATCCTCGATTGATCATCGCCGACGAGCCCACCACCAATCTCGACGTCACCATCCAGCTGCAATATCTCAACCTGCTGAAGGAGATCCAGCAGGCGAGCAACGTCGCCCTGATCTTCGTCACCCACAATCTCGGCATCGTCGCCAAGATGTGCGACACCGTTGCCGTGATGTACGCGGGCAAGATCGTCGAGAAGCAGTCGGTGCGCGGCCTGTTCTATGCCCCGCGGCACCCCTACACCAAGGCGCTGCTCGATTCGATTCCCAAGCTCGGCACCAAGGAGCCGCTCTATGCGGTGCCCGGCCAGCCGCCCGATCTTTCCGCGCTTCCATCGGGCTGCAGCTTCCACCCGCGCTGCGCGCAAGCGATGGAGCGTTGCCGCAGCGAGGAGCCTCGCGACCATCGCGACGGCAACGGCGGGACGACGCGCTGCTGGCGGGCGGAAACGGCGGAGGCCGGGAATGGCTGAGCCGATTCTCGAGGTGCGCGACCTGAAGAAGCATTTCCCCGTGAAGGGGGGGCTGTGGAAGTCGGCGGGCTCGGTCAAGGCGGTCGACGGCATCAGCTTCACCGTGAACCGGGGCGAAACCCTCGGCCTCGTGGGCGAGTCGGGCTGCGGCAAGACCACCACGTCCAAGCTGGTCCTGGCGGCTGAGCGGCCCACTGCCGGCGCCATCGCGTTCGAGGGGCGGAACATCTCGGCATTGCCGGACCGGGAACTCCAATACTACCGGCGCAAGGTTCAGGTCGTGTTCCAGGATCCCTTCAGCTCGCTGAGCCCGCGGATGCGGGTCGGCGACATCATCGCCGAGCCGCTGCAGGCCCACGAGACGATCTCGCGGCCGGAGCTGCATTCGCGCGTTGCCGAGCTGTTCGAGCTGGTCGGGCTGCGGCCGGACATGGCGCGGCTTTTCCCGCACGAGTTCAGCGGCGGACAGCGCCAGCGACTGGCGATCGCGCGCGCGCTCTCCACCAA
>JBAUOM010000076.1:0-2919 GCA_049579765.1 Xanthobacteraceae bacterium | reverse complement strand
CACAATGTCACCGTCGCCGAGCATCGCGCGGCCAGCGGCATTGGCATGCACGATTCTTGCGGCGGCGTTGACCAGGAACATGCCGGCGGCAAGGCCGTCGAGCGTATCGGCTAGCGTCGCCGTTTCGACCTTCCGGAGATCGACCACCTTGCCGATCAGCACGGCACGGCGCAGATGCGGGACGATGAGTCGCATCCGCTGGCGTGCATCGTCGTCGGCGGGACCGTCGCGACGGTGGCGAAAGACGGCGGCGGCGACCATGCTCGTCGGCGACTTCTCGACCGCGGCCAGGACGTTGTCGATCCAGCCTTGCGGCTGCACCCACTCCTTGAAGAAACGGGTCTCGACGAATTCGGCATGGGGAATGACGTTCGAGTTGCTGACCACGTCCCCGACGTCGAGGACCAGGTAGGCTGCGTTCATCGGATCGAATCTGATGTATTTGTCGAAATAGAGTTGCCGGTAATGGGGATCGACGCCGACGTCATAATAGGAGTTTCCGGTCTTGTGGACCGTATCGCGGGCGAAAAGGGTCCCGCCCGAACCGCCGACGAATCCGGCAACTTTTTCGAGAACGCAAGGCCACAGCTCCGGGTCCAGCGCCGCATCGTAGGTGCTGCCTATAAGCGCCGAGAGCCGCTCGGTCTGCTCCATGGGCGTCAGCTCTGAAGAACTGCACCAAAGCCAGAATAGCATATCGGGGAGCGGCGCGCATATGCTTCTGCTCGGCGAGAAGTTCCGCGGGAAGGGACGGGAGCGAACCTCTGCGCCGCGTCATGGATACGCGGGTGGCACGGCTTGCCGACATCGAGCCTGTTGGGGGAAAAGTGACCTTGGCAAAGTGCGTTCACCAAGACCCATTATGAGCGCGCGGCCTGTCTACCCTTCGAGCGGGCGCAGCGAGCGGCTGATGCGGGTCACGATCGCGTCCCAGGCGCGTCGCTCCTCGCGCGGATAGATCAGGTCGAAGCAGTGGATCGCGCCGCCGGCCTCGCTCGAGAAATTGCACCGGCTGTAGAAGATCAGCCCTTGGCGCTCCGAGGAGATCGCGAAGAAGGATCGCGTGACGCGCTCGTAATCGAGCACGGAGCGGGCGACGCGCAGGTTCCTCTTCAAGTAGCTCGCGGGCGTATCGCTGTCCTCGTTCTCGCGGCTGTAGACGGTCAGCACCGAGCGCCCGTCGGCGCTGTTGAGGCGCTGGCCGACGCCCTTCTCCGCCTTGCCGTGCGGCGCCGTGAATATGCCCGCCGGATAGTCGACCGTGGTTCCAAACTCTGGAATCTGGAATTTCTGCCAATCGAGGACTTGCGGCTGCGGGCCGCCGACTTGGGCGTCGGCGCTGGACAAGACCGAGAGCGTGAGCAGCAGATTGGACACGACCGCCGACGTCGCCAGCACGGTCGCCAGGCCGCATTTTGCCAGCGCGTGCATGTGTGCGCCTCCCTTGCCGGCGTCGCGAAAGCCCCTGACATCCTTGATACGTGCGCCGGCTGGTCGCGGATGCAGGACAGCGCCGCGCCGTCGCCCTGGCGGGGCGGCATAAACGCGCAGGCTGGGAATTGGCTATATCGAATTGGTGCGGCTTTGATTGTGCGCTACGTCACTGATCGCCCGACTGTCGCCTGTTTTTTATCTCGCGATGTCCTGCCGGCAGGTCCGTCCATCAAACCGGTTGGATGGGGATGACCGATGCCAAGAAAAGCGGCGAAGCGCGGACTGAGCGAGGCGAGGACGTCGGTGGTCGGCGATAGTGGGTTCCGGTTGGTCGCCGGCCCCGTCGCTGGTTCGTGCCGCGCCTATTTGTCGGAACCGGTCACGTCCGGCGGATCGAGGAATTCACATCGGTTTGCCAGCGTGATCCAGGCATCGCGCATTCGGGCGTAATACTCGCGCTCCTGCGGGTCATCCGCTTCCTGTGCGAGCGTCGCGCATCTGGCGGCCGTGTCCCACGCGGTCTTGCTCTTCGAATCCATTCGCCGATCCCGGGTTGGCCCGCCTTCCCCTCGCGCGCAGGATACACCGCCAGCCCGGGCATCTACGCTTCACTATTTGTTGCGATGCTTTGCGCTGCAGGCGGATGAAACGAACCGGGCCTCCGCTCGTTACTCCGTTGTTTATTCGGCGGCGCCGGCCCGCGGACCGCACTGATGACGGAACACCGACCATGCCTGATTTTGGAACCGTCCTTCTCGTGTTCAACATCGCCATCGTCCTGGCGATTCCGATCTTGGGCGACCCTCCGGGCGAGCACTTGCCACGTCGCTGACCGGGCGAAGCGGGGAACGAAGCTCCTTCGATTCTGGATCCGCGGCGCTCGACGAGGAAGCCGTGGAGACGGTCGCCTCTCATCGCGAGCAGTGGAATGTGTCTGCGAGCGACGGACGCGGTGTTTCGCCGCCGGGTCGTGCCGATCCGCGGTTGTCGCGAGCGGGCGGCATCTGCAGGTGCCGAATACGCGATCCGAAGGCGGCCGGGTTTTGAACCCGCGGCGGTCGTATCAGTCCGCGGCGGGTCGCGATCGGTCGGGCTTCGTAACTGTTCGGCAGGATCGCGGGAGATCTCAGCGATCGCCGCCGCTTGCGTCCAGACCAGGACGAACATGGCCCCGCTACGCGGGTGGGCGCCGCGCGGCCGCAGACTTGCGGCCAAGGTCCCACACGGTCGCTGGAAGACCATGACGTTCCTGGCCGCGTTGCGCCACGATCGGATCAACGCACCGTGGCTTCTTGAAGGCCCGATCGACGGATGGACAGTCTCGGCAGTCACAAAGGCAAAGCCGTGCGCCAGCTCATTCGCGCGGCCGGGGCCAAGTTCTTATTCCTTCCAAAATATTCGCCCGACCTGAACCCGATCGAGCAGGTCTTCGCCAAACTCAGCATCTGTTGCGCAAAGCCGCCGCGCGAACGCATAGCCTGAGTT
>JBAUOM010000075.1:0-5051 GCA_049579765.1 Xanthobacteraceae bacterium | reverse complement strand
GTCCGGCGGGGCCGCCGAAGCCGTTGGGATGAAATTTAGCGGTTCTGCTGACCGCCCTGCTGACCTCCCTGGCCCGGCTGCTGTCCCGGCTTCTGCTGGCCGCCGCCCTGCTGCTGCTGTCCGGGCTTTTGCCCGCCGCCGCCCTGTTGCTGGTCCGGACGCGGATTGTTCTGCTGCTGTTGGTTCGGCTTTTGCTGGTTCGGATCGCTCATTATCTTGCTCCTCACGGGGCGCCCCCCGAGCGACAACGCAGGGACCATCGGAAGGTTGCGCCGCGAAACGCGCAATTGCGCGGCTGGGCGGGAGATTCGGGCCGAAACACGGCACGACGACTGTCGTCGCGTTCGGCCTCGGTGTCAGACGCGCTTGTAGGCGCGGTCGTGATAGACCAGCGCAGGACCTCCGGGCCCGAGCCGCACCGCTTCCACCGCGCCGAAGAACACGTTGTGGCTCGCGACCGACCGCACCTCGATGATGCGGCAGTCGAACGCGATCACGGCGGACGCGAGGACGGGACTGCCGGTCGACAGCGTGATCCATTCGCCGCCGGCGAAGCGATCGCTGCCGGTGACGCCGGTACGGCCGGCGAATAAGTCGGCGATCTCGGCGCCGCCGTCGCCGAGCGTGTTGATACAAAATACGCCGTTCTCCACCACGGCGGGATTGGTCTGACTGCGGCGATTGAGACACATGAGCAGCGTGGGCGGCGCGTCCGAAACCGAACAGACGGCGGTGGCGGTTGCGCCCGCCTTGCCGCCCGGGCCGGCGGTGGAGATCACGTGAACGGCAGCGCCGAGTCGGCTCATCGCTTCGCGAAACAACGGAGATTCGACCGTACGCACGACGTCGGGTCCCACCGCGGTAAAGGCACCGTCCATGGCGTCGTCGGGACGTTGGTCGATCCAGCTCATCGCACCTACTCCGCGGCGCGCGTGACCGAGGGCACGCCCGGATAAGCGACATCGTCCGGATCGACCCAGGCGGGATCGCGCCAGCCGTTCTCGTCGTAGTCGGACAGGCACTGCTCGGCGAGCGCGATCATGCCGTCGAGCGTGCCGGTCACCCGCGCGTTCCACATCGCCTGGATGCGGATATCCTCGTGGTTACCGGCGTAATTCATCTCGTAGAGCTCGTGGCGACCGCCGAACTCGGTGCCGATCGCGTCCCACAAGAGCTTCATGACCTTGATGCGCTCCTTGTAGCCGATGCCGTACGATCCTCGCACATATTTTGCCAGATACTTGTCGATGGCGGGATTCTTGAAGTCCTTGGCCGACGAGGGAAGATAGATCAGCGCGGAGGCGATGATCTTCTCCACGATCTCCTTGACGCGGCCATAGGCCTCGCCCGCGAACACCCGATAGCTCGAGCCCGACTGCACGTTGGGCAGCACCGCGCCGTCGACCCAGGCCGTGGGATTGGCCGCCATCGCCTCGGTGAGCGCCCAGAACAGATTGCGCCAGGCGATCACCTCGCCCAGCATCGCCTGGTTGCCGCGGAATTCGTCGGCGCCGGTCGTGCGCAGCGCCTTGGCGATGATGCCGACCAGGAAGTCGAGCTTGACCGCGAGCCGCGTGCAGCCCTGGAACTGATAACCGGCGAGGAATCCCGACTGCGGGAAGAAGGTCTTGAGCTTCTCCAGATCGCGGTGCAGCAGCACGTCTTCCCAGGGCACGAACGCGTTGTCGAAGACGAAGATAGCGTCGTTCTCGTCGAACCGGGAGGACAGCGGGTAGTCGAACGGCGAGCCCATCACGCTCGCCATCATCTCGTAGGAGGTGCGGCAGATGAGCTTCACTCCCGGCGCGTTCATGGGCGCGATGAACATGACGGCGAGGTCGGTATCGTGCGTCGGAACCGCCGCGTTCTGGCCGAGGAAGTTGTAATGGGTGAGCGCGGAGGCGGTCGCGACCACCTTGGCGCCCGACACGTAGATGCCGGCGTCGGTCTCCTTCTGGATGGTGATGAACACGTCCTTGACCTGATCGGCTGCCTTGGCGCGGTCGACCGGCGGATTGACGATGGCGTGGTTCATGAACAGCACGCATTCCTGCGCGCGCCGATACCACGCCTGGGCGTTGGCCGAGAACTTGCCGTAGAATTTGTGGTTGGCCCCCAGCGTGTTCATCAGCGAGGCCTTGTAGTCGGGCGACCGTCCCATCCAGCCATAGGACATGCGCGCCCAATGGGCGATCGCGTCGCGTTGCGCGATCAGCTCTTCGCGGCTGCGCGCGGCGCGGAAGAATTTGTGGGTGTAGCCGCCCGACCCGGTGTCGGTCGGCGAGGTCAGCGCGTCCTTGGACTTGGGGTCGTGCAGTGCATCGTAGAGCCGCGCGATCGAGCGCGCGGCGTTGCGGAAAGCGGGATGCGTGGTCACGTCGTCGACGCGCTCGCCGTAGGCGTAGACCTCGCGCCCGTCGCGCAGGCTCGCGAGATATTCCGCGCCGGTGAACGGCCGCTCCTTCGCGCCGATGGCATCCTCGGATCTCATGCGACTCATGCGGCGGCTCCTTGCGCATGCGTTATCGGCGCAAGCAGCAAGGCACTCGCGGAGGCGTGTGTCAACGTGCGCGTGCTTGCGGGCCCCAGCGCCGGACCGGCTCCGGCGTCAGCTTCCCGGCGGGCCGGGAAGACTGGCGTGCGCGCCGCCTGCAACTGCGACGGGATCATCCCGGAACGGCTGGGACAGCAGGCGATCGATGCGCAGTTCCCGCGGGTCGCGAAAGATGGGGAGCCCGATCGTCATCCCCTCTTGGCCCGCGGCCGGCGCCGCCCGGTAGGTTCCGAACAAGCGATCCCACCACGGCAGATTGAAGCCGAAATTGCTGTCGGTCTCTTCGCGCAGGACGGAGTGATGCACCCGGTGCATATCCGGCGTCACCACGAACAGCCGCAGCACGCGGTCGAGCGCGGCCGGCATCGCCACATTGGCGTGGTTGAACATCGAGGTGGCATTGAGCACCACCTGGAACAGCAAGACCGCGACCGCCGGGATGCCGAACACCAGCACGGTTGCGGTCTTGATCAAGAGGGAGATGAGGATCTCGAACGGGTGGAAGCGCCCGCCGGTGGTGACGTCGATGTCGAGATCGGCGTGATGCATGCGGTGCAGGCGCCACAGGACCGGCACCTTGTGAAACAAGATGTGCTGACCGTAGATGACGAGGTCGAGCACGAGGAAGCCGAGGACGGCGGCGGCCGAGAGCCGCAGCCCTGCGACATGGAAAAGCCCCCATCCGCGGCCGGCCGCGAACAATGCCGCCCCCACCGCCGCGCTCGGGATGAGGATGCGCGCGGCGACCGCATCGAGGGCCAGAATGCCGAGATTGTTGGCCCAGCGCCGCCCTCGGCCGACTGTCAGCGCGCGGCGTGGCGCAACCAACTCCCACGCCGCCATGGCCGCAAAGACGACGGCGAAGCCGGACATGCGAATCAGCAGATCGAAGTCCATTGGTGACGACGGACATGAAGTCCATTGGCGACGACGGACATAATGAGGAGGCCGCACGGAGCGGCCTCCTCAATATCGCCTGAGTGGAATTGAAAACCTAGCCGACCGGCCCGGCCAAACGCCGCAGGCGACGCATCAATGAAGCCCGCCGAACGCCCAGATCAACAGCAAATCGGGATCGGCACGCCCAAGAGCCACAGCAACACGTAACGACCCATCCGTGTCTCCGTTGCGTTATCGGCCGGACAACGCAAAAACGCAGCTTTGGTTCCTGCCCTGCCATGCCTGCCGCGGCCCTTCGTCCCACCGGGCGCCGGCCGGACGATCGCCGCCGTTGCTGGCCTTGCCGCCCCCTGATAGAGCTTCATCGCCGGATCGTGGGGGACGCCTCGCTAGGGGTCGCGCGGGCATGGAAATCTTCATCCAGCAACTCATCAACGGCATCACGCTCGGCTCGATCTACGGCCTGATCGCCATCGGCTATACGATGGTCTTCGGCATCATCGGCATGGTCAACTTCGCGCACGGTGACGTCTTCATGGTGTCGGCCTTCATCGCCCTCATCACCTTTCTCCTTCTCACCACCTGGCTCGGCATCGGCTCGGTCGTGCTGGCGCTGTTTATCGTCCTCGTCGTGGCCATGCTGCTGACCTCGCTTGTCAACTGGACGATCGAGCGCGTCGCCTACCGGCCGCTGCGCGGCTCGTTCCGGCTCGCGCCGCTCATCTCGGCGATCGGCATGTCGATCTTCCTGTCCAATTTCGTCCAGGTCGCGCAGGGCCCACGCAACAAGTCGATCCCGCCGTTCTTCAACGAGGTGATCGTGCTGATGTCGGGCGAAGGCTACGACGTCGCCGTCTCCTACAAGCAGATCGTGGTGTGGGTGGTGACGGCTGCGCTGCTCGCCGCGTTCTGGTTCGTCGTGACCAAGACCGCGCTCGGGCGGGCCCAACGCGCCTGCGAGCAGGATCAGAAGATGGCGGCGCTGCTGGGCATCGACGTCGACCGCACCGTCTCGGTCACCTTCGTCATCGCCGCCGCGCTGGCCGCGGTCGCCGGCACCATGTATCTCATGTATTATGGCGTGGTGAGCTTCGCAGACGGCTTCGTGCCCGGCGTGAAGGCCTTCACCGCCGCGGTGCTGGGCGGCATCGGTTCGCTGCCGGGCGCGGTGCTCGGCGGCCTGCTCATCGGTCTCATCGAGACTCTGTGGTCGGCATATTTCTCCATCGACTACAAGGACGTCGCCGCTTTCTCCATCCTCGCCATCACCATGATCTTCCTGCCGCAGGGGATCCTCGGCCGGCCCGACGTGGAGAAGGTGTGAGATGGCGCTGGAGGCGCCGCCGTCCGCCTCGCGCGTCGACATCGTCCGCGCACTGCGGGAAACCGCGATCACCGCGCTGATCGCGTTCGGCCTGTTCCTGCCCCTGATCGGCTTCAACACCGTCCAGAACATCCACAACGAGCTCATCCTGGAGACGCGCTGGCCGTTGCTGGCGGCGCTGGTCGCCGTCGTCGCCGGCGGCCGTTTCATCCATGCGCTGCTGATCGCTCCCTGGCTCGCGCGCCGCGCCAGCCGGCCGCAGCAGGCCGAACG
>JBAUOM010000074.1:0-2494 GCA_049579765.1 Xanthobacteraceae bacterium | reverse complement strand
CGCAGGCCGGCGCGCGCGCGGCGGTCATATTCCTGCCAACCGCGAATGCGAATACCGGCTCGCGCAATCGCGCGCGGGGCGCTGAACGTGACAGCGGAGGCGAGGGCACGAAAGACACGGGCCCGGTCTGGCGCCTGCAATTGCGCAGCGAGAACGGCGAGATCGCCTACGTCACGATCGATGATCGCAGCGGCACCGTCGCACGTTTGCCCGGCCCGCTCGCCGGCGACCGCGCAGCGCAATGGATGCGCTGGATCCACGAAGGCAGCCACAGCGGGCCCGTGTGGCAATTCATCGTGTTCCTGACGGGGGTCTTCCCGCTGGTATTTGCCGTCACCGGCGTCATCATGTGGTGGCGGGGCAGACGCAGTCGCAAGGCTGCGGCGGCAAACCGCACCATCGGGCGAGGCGAGTTGCAAGCGGCGGAATGAGCGCGGAGTGGAACGCGCGGAAAGCGTATGAGGGAAAGGCTCGGGCGCGCCGCGGTTCCTCGCCACCACCGGCCCGGTGCGAGCACGAGATGGTGACTGGAGCATGATGCTGTTACATTATAACATTGGCGCGGCGGCGCGCTGATGATGGCGACGAGATGAGGCCGGTCGGAATGCGATTGCTGGAAACTCAGGGGCAGGCGGCTCGGAGTCGGCACAGCTTGGCGGAGTGGGGTGCGGTCGCGCTGTGCAGCGCCGCCACGGCGGCGTGGATCGCCGTCCCTTTGCCGGCGCTCGCGCAGGACAACGTCGTGGCCACAGCGACGCTGCCGCGCGATCTCAGTCCCTGGGGCATGTATGTCAGCGCCGACCCGGTAGTGAAGGCGGTGTTGATCGGCCTGGCGCTTGCCTCGGTCGTCACCTGGACGGTCTGCCTCGCCAAGACCATCGAGATCATATTCGCCAAGCGGCGAGTGCGCGCCGCCCTCAACGTCCTCGCCGGCGTGCGCTCCACGTCGGAGGGCATGGAGCGGCTGGCCGAGGCCAAGGGCGAGGTCAGGCATTACCTCGACGCCGCCGTCGAGGAGTTGAAGCTGTCCGCAGGGTTGGTCGAAAGGGAAGGCATCAAGGAGCGCATCGCTTCGCGCCTCGAGCGCCTCGAGGCGAACTATGGCCGGCGGATGCTGCGCGGCACCAGCGTCCTCGCCACCATCGGCGCCACGGCTCCCTTCGTCGGATTGTTCGGGACCGTCTGGGGCATCATGAACAGCTTCATCGGCATTTCGAAGTCGCAGACCACCAACCTGGCGGTGGTGGCGCCGGGCATCGCCGAGGCGCTGCTGGCGACCGCCTTCGGGCTTGTCGCCGCCATTCCCGCCGTGGTGATCTATAACGTTTTCGCGCGTGCGATCGCCGGTTATCGCGCGCTGCTCGGCGACGCCGCCGCCGAGGTCTTGCGGCTGGTGAGCCGCGACCTCGAGCGCCCGGCGGTGTCCACACCATCCGCGCGGAGGGCGGCGCCGCTGTCCGCCGCCGAGTGAGGCTGGTGCCCCGAACCCGAAATTCGCGCACACCGCGCGGCAAATGCGATCGCGGAATTCGGGTTCAAAAGGAGCACCAGAGTTATAGAGTTATAGAGTTGCTAGCGGTGCTTAGATTCCGAAGTTCGTCTCTGAACGCGCCGCGAGTGCCGACGAGATTTGGAATCGGACCACTGAATTAGAGTGCAATTGCGAGTGTCGTCATGAGCGTCCGCCTCGACCACGGCGAAGACACCCTCGACGAGGTCCACGAGATCAACGTCACGCCGTTCATCGACGTGATGCTGGTACTGCTCATCATCTTCATGGTGGCGGCGCCGCTCGCCACCGTCGACATTCAAGTCAACCTGCCGGCATCCACGGCCGAGCCGCGGCAGCGACCCGACAAGCCCCTGTATCTGACCGTCAAGTCCGACCTCACCCTTGCGATCGGCAACGATTTCGTGCCCCGCGAGCTCCTTCAGAGCACGCTGAGTTCGGCCACCGGGGGCGACATGGAAGCGGTCATCTTCCTGCGTGCGGACAAGACCGTCCCCTACGGCGAGCTGATGGAAGTCATGAACCTGCTGCGCACCGCAGGCTTCCTGAGGGTGGCGCTGGTGGGGCTGGAGAAGGTGTCGTCGCCGTGATGGGATTGTCGCCCGAGGACGTCGCCGATCTGCGGCGCTGGGCGATCTGTGGCGCGGCGATCGTGCTCGCGCACGGCGGCATTGCGGCGGGCGTGATGAACTGGGACGACCCGGACCAGTCGGCGGAACCCGCCGCGGCGATCGTCATCGAGTTTGCCCCGGTGCCGGTCGCCCCCGCCATACAGCAGGCCGAGCTTCCGCCTGGACCCGAGCAGGTGATGTCCGACGCCTCGCCCAGCAAGCCGGTCGAAAGCCTGGAAGAAAAGGTCGAGCAGAAGGTCGAAGCGAAGCTCGAGCAGAAGGTCGAGGAAAAGGTCGAGACCGAACCGCTCGAGGAGCCCCCGCCGGAAGTCGCGCCCGCGCCCAACCCGGAAGTCGCGGTCCAGCCGCCGCC
>JBAUOM010000073.1:0-3271 GCA_049579765.1 Xanthobacteraceae bacterium | reverse complement strand
AGCGCTGCTACGCCTTCGGCCAGGCGGTCGCCCGCACGGTGACCGCGCTCGGGCTCAAGACGGTGGTGCTCTCGAGCGGCGGCATGTCGCATTTTCCCGGCACCGACCGCTACTCCAATCCGGAGCTCGCCTGGGACATCCGCGTGCTCGACCAGCTCAAGAGCGGCAAGCTGAAATCGTTGATCGGCTACGACGAGACGGAGCTCGACGACACCGGCAATATCGAGCTGCGCTGCTGGGCCTGCGCGGCGGGCGCGCTGGGCGAGCGCAAGCCCGACATCGTGTCGATGGACCCGAGCTGGCACCACAACTACGCCTCGTTGGCCTGGACCAGCGGCCACGGCGAGGCGCAGCGCGCCGCACACTATCCCGCGATCAGGCCCGAGCTGGTCGAGCTCACCTCGGCGCTGCACGGTCTCGCTCATGACGCCGAGCTGCGTGCGCAGTACATGGCCGATGCGCCGGCCTTCGCCGACAGGTTCCGGCTGCCGCCGGACCAGCGCGAGGCGCTGATCAAGCTCGACCTGCCGCGAATAGTGAAAATGGGGGCGCACCCGCTGGTGCCGTTCCTGGCGCAGTTGCAGATCCAGAGGCTGCGGCCGCGCGCCTAAAGCATGATCCCGAAAAGTGTGCAGCGGTTTTCGGAAAAGATCATGCTCAGACGAGAAGCTGGATCGGGATGACGATTCGAAGAAAAGTCATCTCGATCTAGCGGTGGTTCGCAGCCCGGACGGAGCGAAGCGCAATCCGGGATCGGCCGACCCGCGGGGGCGATCCCCGGATTTCGCTGGCGCTCCATCTGGGCTACGCTTGCTTGTTCTCTCCGGCCGACGATTAGCCAACTCTCGGAGCACGATCCCATGAAGAAGCTGGTTCTGGAGACCACGGCGCCGTTCCAGGGATTGCCGGAGCTCGTCGCCTACAACGAGGGCCTGTTCGAAAAAGAGGGCATAAAGGTCGAATGGGCGGACCGCGAGCAGGGCGTGGAGAAGAAGGTCGAGACCCACGTGACCGGCCCGCAAGGCGTCGATCCCTTCGCCAGCCACGGCAAGCTGTTCGAGCAGGGCAAGGCCGACATGTACAATGCCTGCGAGTGGGGCAATTATTGCCGCGTGCAGGCGACCGGCGCCGGCAGCCGCCAGCTCGGCCGCCGCGCCATCGTGACCTATTCCGCCCTGGTCGTCGCTCCCGGTTCCCCGGTCTTCACCCCGCAGCAGCTCGCCAACCGCACGATCGGGGTGCCGTTCTATTTCGGCACCCATTACATCGCGCTGCACATGCTGGAAGGCTTCCTGCGGCGCGAGGAGATCAAACTGTGCCGAGCCCCCAACGGCTCGCGCTACCGGCTCGACGCGCTGATGAAGGGCGAGCTCGAAGCCACCACCTTGACCGAGCCGCACGTCACGCTGGCGGAGAAGAAGGGCTGCCGCATCATCTGCTCCGCCTTCTTCCACGGCACCGAGGTGGCCTCCGAGCGGGTGGATGCGGAGACCTATGCCGCCTTCAACCGCGCGGTGCGCGAGGCGGTGCGCCGCATCAACGCGGACAAGCGCGGCTATCTGCATTATTTCATCGACTATCACGGCAAGAGCGATCCCGAGATCGCCGCGCTGAAGGTGGACGACCTGCGCGCGAGCCGCCTCGTCGTGTGCGATCCCGCGCCGATCCCGCTCGACGAGATGCAGCGCACCTACGATTGGCTCAAGAGCTGGGGCATGCTGGAGCAGACGGCTTCGCCGCTCGAGCTCGTCAACATGGACGTGCAGCGCTATGCCCATCAGGCGGCGGAGTGAAACCATTCGCCTCGTGCGAATAGCATGCCGCTGCTGCTGTGCTGTCGTCCCCGCGAAAGCGGGGACCCATATTCCAGAGGCCTCGGTGCGTGGCACCACGACACCGGGTGAGAATGAGGTAATTCCCCCATGCGCAACGGACATGGCGAGGAGATCGCGAAACTGATCGAGCCCGGGCGTGTACACCGGCATGTCTACACCGATCCCGATGTTTTCGAGCTCGAGATGGAGCGCATCTTCGGCCGCGCCTGGGTGTTCGTCGGCCATACGAGCCAGGTCCCGCAGGCCGGCGACTACGTCACCACCGAGCTCGGCCGCCAGCCCGTGGTGATGACGCGCCACCGCGACGGCAGCGTGCACGTCCTGCTCAACCGCTGCACCCACCGCGGCGCCAAGGTGGTGAACGAGCGCAAGGGCCACGCGCCGCGGCTCGTCTGCTGCTACCACGGCTGGACCTTCGACACCGACGGCCGGCTGGTCACGGTGCCGGTGGCGGAGGGTTGCGCCGCCGATTTCGATGCGTCGGCGCTCGGCCTCGCCCGCGCGCCGCGCGTCGGGGAATATCGCGGCTTCGTGTTCGCGAGCCTGGCGCCCAAGGGCCCGAGCTTCGAGGACCATATCGGCCCGATGAAGGGCAATATCGACGACCTCGTCGACCGCGCCCCCGACGGCGAGCTCGCGCTCGACGCCGGCATGCATCGCTACGTCTACAGCGGCAACTGGAAGCTGCAGGTCGAGAACGTGCTCGACTCCTATCACGTGCCGTTCGGCCACGCTTCGACGGTCAACAAGCAGGGCGTGCAGTTCGCGCGCCGCGAGGGCGACCATAAGGGCGCCACCGTGGTGGAGACGCAGAAGAAGCAGACGGCCGCGTCGTGGAAAGAGCGCAAGAGCTACATCGCCGGCAATGGCCACGGCTGGACCAGCAACACCGCGCTCGACGACGGCAAGCGCTCGAGCGCGGCCTTCGACGCCTACAAGCGCGTGCTGGCGGAGAAGGTGGGGAGCGCGCGCGCGCAGCAGATCCTCACGCCGCGGCTGCACAATTCGCTGATCTATCCCAACATGTCGATCATGGGGCTGAACGTCCACGTGCGCGTGATCAGGCCGCTGGCGGTCGACCGCACCGAGGTCACGATCTATCCCATTCGACTCGTCGGCGCGCCCGATGCGATGAACTTCGGCAATATCCGCCTGCTCAACGTGACGCATTCGGCGGCCTCGTTCGTGCAGACCGACGATCTCGAGGCCTTCGTGCGCGTGCAGAAGGGGCTGCGCAGCCATGCCACCGACTGGGTCGACATTTCCCGCGGCCTAGGCGAGGAGGAGGCGGACCGCGAGCTCAACGCCACGCGCGCGCTCGCCACCCACGAGATGGTCGTGCGCGCGCAGTACAAGGCCTGGCTCGGCTATATGCGCGAGGCGGCATGACGGACGCGCCCTCGCGCGCCGCGCCGCCTGCGGTCGCCGGCCCCGAC
>JBAUOM010000072.1:0-10856 GCA_049579765.1 Xanthobacteraceae bacterium | reverse complement strand
TTGCGCGTCATCGCCGAGCGCGATTGCGCCGATATCATCGATCGGCTCGCCTCCACGCGCATCGCCGCACCGGAAGCGATGCGGCGCTGCCGCCGGGCGCTCGCCGCCTATGTGGCGGGAGCCGTTGTCATGCCGTACGAGGGGTTTCATGCCGCGACACGGGGGCTGCGCAACGACCTGGAGCTTTTGGCGCTGCGCTTCGACGCCAGCTTCGAGCAGGTCTGCCACCGCATGACCACGCTGCAGCGCCCGCGCGCGGCCGGCATTCCGATGCATTTTCTGCGCACCGACATCGCGGGCAACATTTCGAAGCGCTTCGGCGGATCGGGCCTGTGGCTGCCGCGTTACGGCGGCGCCTGCCCGCGCTGGGTCATCCATTCGGCATTCCTCACCCCGGGCCGCGTCGTGACCCAAATCGCGCAGATGCCGGATGGCCAGACGTTCCTGTTCATAGCCCGGACCAAGGAAGCGAGCGCCGGCCACGGCAGCCCGCGTTCCCACCACGCGATCATGGTCGGCTGCTCGATCGCGAACGCGGGCGCGATCGTCTACGCCGACGGTCTCGATCTGGCCGCCAAAGCCGTGCCGGTGGGAATGACCTGCAGCCAGTGCTCGCGCACGGACTGCGCGCAGCGCGCGTTCGAGCAGATTCCGCTCGGTGCGCCCGTCGCGCCGACGCATGACAGCCCGGCTGGCCGGCGATAGAATTGCGGCTCAAGCAGAAAATGGCGGGGGCGCCGAGCCCCGCTCGGGACGGAAGCAAGGAGGCAAACAGTGCGGCATTCGGTTGTCGTGGCCGAGGACGAGCCGCATCTCGTCGAAGCGCTCACGTTTCTGATGCGGCGCGCCGGCTTCGCGGTGAACGTGGCAACCGACGGACCCTCCGCGATCGACCTCGTGCGCCGCGTTCATCCCGACCTGGTGTTGCTCGATATCATGCTGCCCGGCTGCGACGGTTTCGAGGTCCTGGCCAGGCTGCGCGCCGATCCGGCGACGCGCAATATCCGCGTGGTGGTGCTGACCGCCAAGGGGCGCGAGCAGGATAATCGGCGCGCGCGTGAGCTGGGCGCCGACGACTACATCACCAAGCCGTTCGACAACAGCGACGTGGTCGCACGCGTGTCGTCGTTGCTCGCGCCGGCCGCGGAGCGTTGCAACCGATGAGGGGCCGATGCCGAACCGCTTGAGCGACTTCGCCCTCGTCATGACCGTGCTGGCGTTCTTGCTGCTCACGCCGCCGGTGTTGACGATCTTCAACCGCGAGGTCGCCGTGCTCGGCGTCCCGCTGCTCTACGCCTATTGCTTCGGAGTCTGGCTGGCGGTGATCGCGGCCGGTGGCTGGGCCGCATGGCATATGGTCCGGGTCGAGCAGGACGGCGCGCCGCCGCCCGCCGACGATTGAGCAATGCTCGACACGACCGCCGTCGTTTTCGTTTCCATCGCCTATCTCGGGCTTCTGTTCGCCATCGCCTATTACGGCGACCACCGCGCGCGCGCCGGCCGCAGCCTGATACGTTCGCCGCTCGTCTACACGTTTTCGCTCGGGGTCTATTGCACTTCGTGGACCTTCTACGGCGCGGTCGGCACCGCCGCGCGCCATGGGATCGAGTTCATCACCATCTATACCGGGCCGACCATCGTATTCATCGGCTGGTGGTTCGTGCTGCGCAAGATCGTCCGCATCGCCAAGGGCCAGCGCATCACCTCGATCGCCGATTTCATCGCCTCGCGCTACGGCAAGAGCGCGAGTCTCGGCGTTATCGTCACGTGCATCGCGATGCTCGGCGTGATGCCTTACATCGCGCTGCAGCTCAAGGCGGTGGCGACGAGCTTTGCGGTGCTGGTGAGCTACCGTGACCTGGCCGGGATCACGGCGGTGCTGCCCCATGTCAAGCCGAGCGTCATCACCGATGCCGCCTTCCTCATCGCGGTGGGCATGGCGGTGTTTGCGATCCTGTTCGGCACCCGGCATATCGACGCCAACGAGCACCACGAGGGGGTGGTCGCGGCGATCGCATTCGAATCCGTTGTCAAGCTGCTGGCGCTGCTCGCGGTCGGTATCTTCGTGGTGGCCGCATACGGTGGCGGGCTGTCGCACTCGCCGGCCGGCGCGGACACCGCGGCGGAGCTGCGCAAGATGGTCACCTTGGCGCCCGGCTACGAGAGCCGCTGGCTGACCACCACGCTGTTGTCGATGGCCGCGGTCGTCTGCCTGCCGCGCCAATTCCACATGACCGTCGTCGAAAATGTCGACGAGCGTCATCTCGCCACCGCCTCCTGGCTGTTTCCGCTCTATCTGCTGCTGATGAGCCTGTTTGCGCTGCCGATCGCGGCGGCGGGCCTCGTGCTGCTGGCGCCGGAAGCAAATCCCGATTTCTTCGTCCTCACGGTGCCGATGACGCAGGGCCACGAAATGCTGGCGCTGCTCGCCTTCATCGGCGGCCTGTCGTCGGCGACCTCGATGGTGATCGTATCGGCCATTGCGCTGTCGACGATGATCGGCAACGAGCTGATCGTTCCGGGTCTGCTGCGCATGCGCTGGCTGCGCCTGACCGAGCGCGGCGACCTCACGCGATTGCTGCTGTTGATCCGTCGCCTGGGTATCATCGCGGTGCTGATGCTGGGCTACGGCTATTACCGCCTGACCGACCAGTCGGGGCCGCTGGCGCAGATCGGGCTGGTGTCCTTCACCGCCGTCGCGCAGTTCGCGCCCGTGATCATCGGCGCCCTGTTCTGGAAGGGCGGGACCAAGGTCGGCGCGCAGGTCGGGCTGCTGCTCGGCTTCGCCACCTGGGCCTACACGCTTCTCGTTCCGCTGATTGCACGCGCGGATTGGATCAGCGCCGCCATGATCGACCATGGTCCGTGGGGAATCGCGCTGCTGCGGCCCGAGGCTCTGTTCGGTCTCGACGGCTGGGAGCCGCTGCCGCATGCGCTGTTCTGGAGCATGCTGGCCAACGTGCTCGGCTACCTCATCGGCTCGCTCGCCTCCCGCCACGATCTGCACGAGCGCATCCAGGCCGCGTTGTTCGTCGACGCGTTCCGTCGGGGGGCGGATCAGCCTCAGCTGTGGCGCCGCTCAGCCCCGATCGAGGAGTTGCATGCGCTGCTGCAGCGTTTCATCGGGCACGAGCGGGCGGACAAGGCCTTCGAGGACTACGCGGCCGCCCACGACCAGGGTATCGGCGAATCGCCCGAGGCCGATGCCGACCTGATCGCGTTCGTGGAACGGCTGCTCGCTGGGAGCATCGGCGCCGCCTCCGCGCGCGTCATGGTCGCCTCGATCGCGAAAGGCGAGAATCCGCGGCTGGACGAGGTCATGCAGATCCTGGAGGAGACCCACCAGGCCATCGTCTACAGCCAGCAGCTGGAGCAAAAATCGAAGGAATTGGAGACGACCGCGCGCGAGCTCACGCGTGCCAACGTTCAACTCAAGGAGCTCGATCGCCTGAAGGACGATTTTCTCTCCACCATCAGCCATGAATTGCGCACGCCGCTCGCCTCGATCCGCTCGTTTTCGGAAATCCTCAGCGACGGATCGCGGCTCGACAGCGAGCAATCGGAGCGGTTTCTCTCCATCATCGCCAGCGAAAGCCGGCGCTTGACGCGGCTGCTCGACGGGATTCTCGATCTCGCCCGGCTCGAGCAGGGGCAGGCCGACTGGACATTGGCCGAAACCGACCCGGCCCAGGTGCTCGCCGATGCGGTGGCGGCGAGCGAGGGCCTGTTCCGTGAAGCCAACGTCGCCCTCAGCGTCGAGATCAAGCCTGCGGCGTCGCGACTGAACGCCGATCGTGACCGGCTGATGCAGGTCATGATCAACCTCATGTCCAACGCGGCAAAATTCTGCGACGGCCGACATGGCAAGGTCCACATTGCGGGACGCCCGCGCCCGAGCGGCTATTTCATCGCGGTCGAGGACAACGGGGCGGGGATCGCGCCGGAGGACCAGGGCATCATCTTCGAGAAGTTCGGCAAGGCCAAACATGCCGGCACGCGGCGCATTCCCGGCAGCGGGCTCGGCCTCACCATTTCGCGCCACATCGTCGAGCACCATGGCGGGAAAATCTGGATCCGCTCGGCGCCGGGCGAGGGCACGACGTTCTGCATGTTCCTGCCCCAATCCGGGGCTTCCGCGGCCGACCTCAAGGGATGATTGCTGAAACCCCACGCAACCTCGACCCGCGGCTTGGAACCGGGCGAAGCGGCCATTGACGCGCCAGAGCGGCGAATAATAACAATGGACTCTGGAATATGAATCCCCGCCGTCGCGGGGATGACAGCGCGTATGCGGAGATGGCGAGACGGTCTCATGCGCCGCGGTCGCGGAGGTCGCAGTCACTTCTTCGGCTTGCCGTATCCGCCGGCCGTCGGGGTCTGGATGACGATCGCCTCGCCGGCGTCGATCACGGTGGCGTCGGCGCCCTTGAGCGTCTCCATGCCGCCGTCCTTGCGCCGCACCCAGTTCTCGCCGAGCTGGCCCGCTTCGCCGCCGGCGAGCCCGAACGGGCGCACCCGGCGGTGGCCCGACAGGATCGTGCAATCCATCTTCTCGAGGAAGCGGATGGTGCGGCGCACGCCGTCGCCCGCGTTCCATTCGCCGCGCCCGCCCGAGTCCTTGCGGATGTGGAAGTCCTCGAGCAGCACCGGATAGCGGAATTCGAGCACCTCCGGATCGGTGAGGCGCGTATTGGTCATGTGGGTGTGCACGGCATCGGTGCCGGGAAAGCCCGGACCCGCCGGCGAGCCCGAGCAGATGGTCTCGTAATATTGATATGTGGCGTTGCCGAAGTTGAGATTGTTCATGGTGCCCTGCGCCGCCGCGAGGCTCCCCAGGGCGCCGAACAGGCAATTGGTCACCGCTTGCGAGGTTTCCACGTTGCCGGCGACGACCGCGGCGGGATATTCCGGCGACAGCATCGACTGCTTCGGGATGACGATGTTGATCGGCCGCAGGCAGCCGGCATTCATCGGAATGTCGTCGTCGACCATCACGCGAAAGACGTAGAGCACGGCGGCGCGGGTCACCGGCTCGGGCGCGTTGAAATTGGTCGGCTGCTGCGGCGAGGTGCCGGTGAAGTCGACGGTCGCTTCCCGCATCGCCTTGTCGACGCTGATCCTGACCCTGATGAAGGTGCCCTGGTCCATCTGGTAGGCGAACGAGGCGTCGTGGAGACGGTCGATGACCCGGCGCACGCTCTCGGCGGCGTTGTCCTGCACGTGCTGCATGTAGGCCTCGACCACCGGCAGCGTGAATTGCGCGACCATCTTGTTGAGCTCCTGCACGCCCTTCTCGTTGGCCGCGATCTGCGCCTTGATGTCGTTGACGTTCTGCAGCGGGTTGCGGGCAGGATATTTGTTGCCGGTCAGGAGCGCGTAGAGCTCGCGCTCGCGGAAGCGGCCGCGGTCGACCAGCTTGAAATTGTCGATGTAGACACCTTCCTCCTCGATCGTGGTGGCGTTCGGCGACATCGAGCCGGGCGAGATGCCGCCGACGTCGGCGTGGTGGCCGCGCGAGGCGACCCAGAACAGGATGTCGCGGCCGGCGGCGTCGAACACCGGCGTGCATACCGTGATGTCGGGCAGGTGCGTGCCGCCGTTGTAGGGGGCGTTGATGGCGTAGACGTCGCCGGGCGCGATCCTGCCCGCGTTCTCGCGGATGATGGTCTCCACCGCGCGGTCCATGGAGCCGAGATGCACCGGCATGTGCGGCGCGTTGGCCACCAGCGTGCCGTCGGCGGCGAACACCGCGCAGGAGAAGTCGAGCCGCTCCTTGATGTTGACCGAGTAGGCCGTGTTCTGCAGCGACACTCCCATCTGCTCGGCGATCGACATGAAGAGGTTGTTGAACACCTCGAGCATGACGGGGTCGGCCTCGGTGCCGATCGCGCTCTGGCGCTTCAGCGCCACCACGCGGGTGAGCACGAGGTGGTTCTTGGCGGTGACCTCGGCCTCCCAGCCGTCCTCGACCACCACGGTCTGGTGCGGCTCGATGATGATGGCGCAACCGCGCACGCGCTGGCCGGGCGCGAGCTGCGCACGGGTGAACACCGCCGCCTCGTGCCATTGCCCGCGCGAGTAGAAGCGCGGGCGCAGCGTGGGCGCAGAGAGGGGCTCGCGCGTCGTCGGCAGCACCGACTCGCTGAATTTCGCGCCACCGCCGACCGCCTCCACCGACACCGCCTCCACCACCAGCTCCTTGGTCTTGTCGATGAATCCGAAACGCGACTTGTGCGCGGCCTCGAAGGCGGAGGTCATCTTCGCCAATGTCATCGCGGACGCCGCCCGAGGCGGCGATCCGGAATCCATGGTCTCCGATCGTGCGCACGGACTGTGGGCCTCGTCGCTGCGCGGCTCGCCCGGAACGACGGAGTAGGCCGGCACCACCAGCGCGGTGTCGGTGCCGGCGTAGCGGATATGGGCGCGCACGTGGACCGCGATATCGCGGTCGGGCACGCCCTGGCTCATGACTTCGTCGTGCGCATCGCCGGTGAGCCTGCCGCCGGTGTCCGCCATCGACGCCAGCGCCGCCTCGCCGAGCGGTTCTTCGAGCGCCTGCTGGCGCGTGGCGCGGATGTCGGCGAGGCCCATGCCGTAGGCCGACAGCAGCGACGAGAGCGGATGGATCAGCACCTTGGTCATGCCGAGCGCATCGGCGACCAGGCAGGCGTGCTGGCCGCCAGCGCCGCCGAAGCAATTGAGCGCGTAGCGCGTCACGTCGTAGCCGCGCTGCACCGAGATTTTCTTGATCGCGTTCGCCATGTTCTCGACCGCGATCCTGATGAAGCCGTCGGCGACGTCCTCCGGCGAACGGCCGTCGCCGATCTCGCGGGCGAGCCGCGCAAAGGCGGCGCGCACGGCTTCGCCGTCGAGCGGAAGATTCTGCGCCGCTCCGAAGATCTTCGGAAAGAAATCCGGGATGAGCTTGCCGACCATCACGTTGGCGTCGGTCAACGCCAGCGGTCCGCCCCGCCGGTAGCATGTCGGCCCCGGATTGGCCCCGGCGCTGTCGGGCCCGACGCGAAAACGTGCGCCGTCGAAATGCAGGATCGAGCCGCCGCCCGCCGCCACCGTGTGGATCAGCATCATCGGCGCGCGCATGCGCACGCCGGCCACCTCGGTCTCGAACGCGCGCTCGTACTCGCCGTCGAAATGCGACACGTCGGTCGAGGTGCCTCCCATGTCGAAGCCGATCAGATGCGAGAAGCCCGCCTCGCGCCCGGTCTCCGCCATCCCGACCACGCCGGCGGCAGGCCCCGACAGGATCGCGTCCTTGCCCTGGAACAGGTCCGCGGCGGTGAGGCCGCCCGAGGACATCATGAACATGAGGCGGGCGGTCTCCCTGGTCGCGCGCTCCGCTTCATCCCATCCCGCTCGCTTCGCGAGCGAGCCCCGTTCTGGGGAGGGTGAAACCGGGCGCGCTGCAACGGGAGTGCCCAGATCGCGCGCCACTTGCGCCACGTAACGCTGCAGCACCGGCGACAGATAGGCATCGACGACCGTGGTGTCGCCGCGGCCGACGAGCTTGATCAGCGGCGAGACCTCGTGGCTGACCGAGACCTGCGGAAAGCCGATCTCGCGCGCCAACACGGCCACGCGCTGCTCGTGCGCGTGGTAGCGATAGGCGTGCATGAACACGATCGCCACCGCCTTGATGCCGTCGGCGAGCGCGGCCTCGAGCGCGCCGCGCAAGGCGGCGAGATCCGGCTCCTTCTCCACCGTGCCGTCCGCGCGCACGCGCTCGTCCACTTCGACGACGCGCTCGTACAGCATTTCCGGCTGGATGATGTGGCGGGCGAAAATCTTCGGCCGCGCCTGGTAGCCGATCTTGAGGGCGTCACGAAAACCCCTGGTGGTGAGGAGAAGGGTGCGCTCCCCGTGGCGCTCGAGCAGCGCATTGGTCGTAACCGTCGTGCCCATTTTTACGGCACCGATCATCCCGGCGGGGATCGGCTCGCCCGGCTCGAGGCCGATGAGATCGCGAATGCCCTGCACGGCGGCATCGGCATAGACTTCGGGGTTGTCCGAGAGCAGCTTGTGGGCGGTGAGCCTGCCATCGGGCGCCCGCCCGATCACGTCGGTGAACGTGCCGCCGCGATCGATCCAAAACTCCCAGCTGTCGTGCTTGTGCATTCGCCGTCTCGCCGTGTGCCGTCGGCCGCTTTATAGGGGCGCATGCGCCCGACGCGAAGCGCTTTGCACGCGCTCGCGGCCCGTCGCGGCGGCCGCACGGGAGAAGCCGCCCCGGGAGCGGGGAGGGGATCGCGTTTTTTGCAGTCCCAATGTCGCTGCATTCTCTGCTATCATGCGTCCAAGGGCGCCTAGGGATCGTTGCAACTCCGCTCTCGGAGCCAGGGGCCATGATCATGTTGCGACCGTTTGCGTTCGCAGCCGCTACCGCGGTCGCGCTAGCGGCCGGACCTGCCGGGGCGCAGGTGACCTGGACCCTCCCTTCCGCCTACCCTGCCGACAATTTCCACAGCGAGAATCTCAGCGCATTCGCCAAGGACGTGGCGGATGCGACCGGCGGCAAGCTCGCGATCAAGATCTACCCCAATGCCTCGCTGTTCCCGGCCACCGCGATCAAGAGCGCGGTTCGGATCGGGCAGGCGCAGGTCGGCGAGATCCTGATCTCGCTGCACGAAAACGAGGACCCGATCTTCGGGGTCGACGTGGTGCCGTTCCTGGCGGCGAGCTATGGCGACGCGCGCAAATTGTGGGCGGCCTCGCGGCCGGCGATCGAGCGCAAGCTCGCGGCCCAGGGCCTGATGGTGTTGTTCGGCGTGCCGTGGCCGCCGCAGGGCATCTACACGAAGAAGGAGATCGACTCGGTCGCCGACATGCGCGGGCTCTCGTGGCGCGTCTACAATGCGGGCACCGAGCGCATCGCCCAGCTCGTCGGCGCCTATCCGGTCACGATCCAAGCCGTCGACCTGCGGCAGGCGCTCGCCACCGGGCTGATCAACGCCTTCATGACGTCGGTTGCGACCGGCTACGACAGCAAGGCCTGGGAAAGCATGAGCTACTTCTACGACACCCAGGCCTGGATTCCGAAGAACGTCACGTTTGTGAACAAGGCGGCGTTCGACCAGCTCGACAAGCCGACGCAGCAGTCGGTGCTGCGGGTGGCGGCCGCCGCCGAGGCGCGCGGCTGGTGGAGGTCGCAGGACCGGACCAAATGGTACGGCGAACAGCTCTCCGCTCACGGCCTGAAGGTGCTGCCGCCGAGCCCCGCCTTGAAGGCTGGGCTCCAGCGCATCGGCGAGCAGCTGACGGCAGAGTGGCTCGTCAAGGCCGGCGCGGATGGACGCGCTGTGATCAACGCCTACAAGCGGCCGGGCACGTAGCGGAAGCTCGCAGAGCCGGCAGCCAGGCGGGGAGATCGGAGCCCGGGTTTCCTCCCGCGTGGCAATCCGCTTACCGAGAAAGTGGCGGGGCTCGACGGGGGTATATCCCGTCGAGCCCCTCATCTGCATCAGTCGGCCTGTAAGCCGGGTTCTGTAGCGCGACGGCTTGAAGCCGCGCGTGACGACCATTCCTCTGCGACGCCGATTACCCGGCGCGTCGAGCAACCTACCCGGACGACAGGATCAGGACATTGATCCCGGAGCGCTTCCCCCGCTTTCGCTGAGGCAGCCCCCCGCGCCGTCCCTATTCGGTCTTGCTCCCGGTGGGGTTTGCCCTGCCGCCTGCGTTGCCGCAGGCGCGGTGCGCTCTTACCGCACCGTTTCACCCTTGCCGTCCTCCTTCGCCCGCAGGCGCGGGGATGGTGGGGCGGCGGTCTGTTCTCTGTGGCACTTTCCCTGGGCTCGCGCCCGCCGGACGTTATCCGGCACCGTATGTCCATGGAGCCCGGACTTTCCTCCCGGGGCCCGCCTTTCGGCATCGGCCCGAGCGGCCGTCCGGCCGACTGACCCCTAACGAATGGGGAGCCGGCGGGCCCGCGTCAAGCCGGTTTCGGGGAAGACCGGCCCGGCTCGTCGGCATGAAGCCCGGCGTCGCGGGCGACGAGCAGCGCCTTCAGGGTCGCTATGGTGGAGATGTCGATGGCGCCGTCGACGCGTTGCGGGCGGAAGTGGCGCTGGAAGGCGGCGACGGCGGCGCGCGTGACGGCGTCGAAATATCCGCTGGCCGCGACGTCGTAGCCGTATTGCGCGAGCAGCCGCTGCGTCTCCTCGATGGCGGGATTGGTCTCTCCGAGCGTGAAAATCGGTCCTGCCTGGGCGATGCGCGCGGGTTTCACCCACAGGCCGATGCCGGATGCGGCCAGCAAGTGCCAGGGAAATTTCTCGCCCGGATCCTGTTTGCGCGCGGGCGCGACATCGGAATGGGCGAGCACCCGGTGCGGCGGAACACGATGGCGTCGGAGGATGCTGCGGCAGAGCGCGATCACCGCCGCGATCTGGCGTTTGGGAAAGGCGGGATAGCCGTACTCGTGCCCGGGATTGGCGAGCTCGATCCCGATCGAGCAGGAATTGATGTCGGTCTCTCCCGCCCACGACGACGTGCCGGCATGCCAGGCGCGCAGCGCCTCCGCCACCAACTGGATGATGGCGCCGTCTTGCAGCACGACGTAGTGCGCCGAAACCTTGCTTGCCGGATTGCAGAGGTGGCTGATCGCGGCTTGGTTGTCCCGTACGCCCGTGTAGTGCAACAGGATCATGTCCGGCAGGCCGCTGCCCTTGCGTTCGCCATGGTTCGGCGAGGGCCTCACCTCGGCGACAAGGGAGGAGTCGGGGCGCAGCTCGGACACGAACATGCCGTTCACGGATCTGGCGGGAATCGGTGCGACCTTTGCGGGCGCCGCGAAGCGCGGCCCGAGCGTTATGTGCAGAAACGATGACGCGAGACAAGCT
>JBAUOM010000071.1:0-15081 GCA_049579765.1 Xanthobacteraceae bacterium | reverse complement strand
ACCGCAAATCCACGGCGGCATCGTTTGCGGCCTACCGTTTTCCGCACGTCGTGCATCTCGCGGCGCAGGCTGGCGTGCGCCATTCCCTGACCGATCCACACGCCTATGCCGATGCCAATTTGACCGGTTTCCTCAACGTGCTCGAAGGTTGCCGGCATACTGGGTGTCGACACCTCGTTTACGCCTCCTCCTCGTCGGTTTACGGCGCCAATACTCGCGTGCCGTTTCGAGTGTCCGATAATGTCGACCACCCGCTCAGTTTCTACGGCGCTACCAAGAAGGCCAATGAGCTGATGGCGCATGCCTATGCGCACCTGTTTGCTTTGCCGGCGACGGGTCTGCGGTTCTTTACCGTCTATGGGCCCTGGGGCCGACCGGACATGGCGATGTGGCTGTTCGCCGATGCGATCCTGCAGGGTCGACCGATCAAACTGTTCAACCGCGGCCAGATGCGGCGGGATTTCACTTATATCGACGACGTGGTCGAAGCCGTCGTGAGGCTCATCCCCCGGCCACCTGCGGCGGATCCCTCTTGGTCCGGGGATGCTCCAGACCCGGCCACGAGCCGGGCGCCGTGGCGCGTCTACAATATCGGCAACAGTCGCCCGGTCGAGGTGACCGAGGTCGTACGGTTGATCGAGCAAGCGATAGGCAGGCCGGCCGTCCGGGAGTTGCTGCCGATGCAGCCGGGGGATGTTCCCGAGACCTGTGCCGACGCTGCCGATCTCGAGCGCGCCGTGGGGTTTCGTCCCGGCACGCCGATCGGGGAGGGGGTCCGTCGCTTCGTTGATTGGTTCCTGGAGTTTCGCCAAAAGTAACGGTTCACACTGCCCAAGCGTGCCCCGAGGCTGTAACTCTTTGATTCAAAACGTGTCCACAGCCCCGGCCGGGGCCATCGCCAGCCGCCCGCGGGCATGCTAGTGAGAGAATCACTTCGGGCGCCGGCAGGGGGACTTCGTCGATCATGGTGCAAACCGCCAGATGGGGCGCGGACGGTGCGCTGCGGGTCGGCGTGGTGGGCGTCGGCATCATGGGCAGTAACCACGCACGCGTCTTCGCCGATCTTCCCGGCGTCAGGCTCGTCGGCGTGGCGGATCCCGACGTGAAGCAGCGCGATTTCGTCTCGGCGGCGCTCGGCTGTCCGGCCTATGGCAGCGTCGACGCGTTGCTTGCGGCGGGGGTCGACGCCGTCACCATCGCGGCGCCCACGCACCTGCATCGGGAGCTGGCGCTCTCCTGCATCGAGCACGGCGTGCATGTGCTGGTAGAAAAGCCGATCGCGCCATCGGTGCAGGAAGGGCGCGCGATCATCGCCGCCGCACGGCACGCCCGAGTTGCTCTGATGGTCGGTCATGTCGAGCGATTCAACCCGACGGTCGAGGCGATCAAGGACGCGATCCGCGACGAGGATATTCTTTCCATCGCGATCACGCGAGTCGGTCCGTTCCCGCCGCGCATGTCGAACGTCGGCGTGGTCATCGATCTCGCCGTGCATGATATCGATCTCATTCGTTGGTTCACGGAGTCCGATATCGCAGAGGTGCAACCGCAACTCTCCAATGCGGTTGCCGAACGCGAAGACATCGCACTCCTGCAGTTCCGCACCACCTCGGGCGTGCTCGCCCACATCAACACCAATTGGCTTACGCCGTTCAAGGCTCGCAGCGTCAGCATCGCGACGCGCAACAAATATATCATGGGCGACCTGTTGACGCGGCAGGTCACCGAATGCTTCGGCTTCCAGCCCGACGGCAGCTATTCGATGCGCCATCTCTCGGTCGGTCATGCCGAGCCGCTGCGCGCCGAGCTGCAGGCCTTTGTCGCTGCTATCCGCAGTGGGAATGAGCCGGCCGTATCCGGCGAGGAAGGCGTGGCGAGCCTCGAAATCGCCATCCGCTGCCTCGAGAGCCGGCCGATGCCGAGCGTCGCCCGCCGACGCTCCGGCCCGCGGCGGCTGATCGGGTGACGCGCTCCGCTGCCCCGACGCGATCGATTCTGTGACCACGATGAATCAGCACGCCCGCCTCGACTCCGCGCCCATCCCGTTCATCGACGTCGCCGCGCAACGCCGACGTCTCGGGCGGTCGATAGATGAGGCGATCGCCCGCGTGCTCGGCCACTGCCAATTCATCCTCGGGCCCGAAGTGCGCGCCTTCGAAGCCGCGCTTGCCGCGTTTTGCGGCGCGCGCCACGCGGTGAGTTGCGCGAGCGGTACCGATGCCTTGGCGATGGTGCTGATGGCCAGAGGGATAGGATCGGGCGACGCGGTCATCTGCCCGAGCTTCACCTTCACCGCGACCGCGGAGGTCGCGGCGCTGGTAGGGGCGACGCCGGTCTTCGCGGACGTGGAGGAGGCGAGCTTCAATCTCGATCCGGAAAGCCTCCGGCGCGCGTGCGCCACGGCGCGCAAGCTCGGGCTTCAGCCCAAGGCCGTGATCCCAGTCGACCTCTTCGGGCAGCCCGCGGACTACGACCGCCTCATGCCGGTCGCCGAGGCGGAGAGCCTGTTCGTGCTCGATGACGCCGCGCAGGCCTTCGGCGCGACCTACAAGAACCGCCGACTGGGCGCGCTCGCACCGGCCACGGCGACCAGCTTCTTTCCGGCGAAGCCGCTCGGTTGCTATGGCGATGGCGGGGCGGTGCTTACCGATGACGAGGAACTCGCGCAGGTGCTGCGCAGCGTGCGCGTCCACGGCGAGGGAAGCGGCAAATACGACTGCGTGCGTATCGGCCTCAACGGTCGACTCGACACCATCCAGGCGGCCGTGCTGATCGAGAAATTGAAGATCTTTCCCGAGGAGATCGTGGCGCGCGAGCGCATCGCTCGCCGCTACTCCCGCGGCCTGGCCGACGTTGCCACCGTTCCGACGCTGGCTCCGGGATCGACGTCGGTCTGGGCACAATATACGATTCGGCTTGCTGCCGGTGCGCGCGATGCGCTCGCGGACGCGCTTAAGCCGCAAGGCATCCCCACCGCCATCCACTATCCGGTCCCGCTGCACCGCCAGCAGCCTTACCAGCGTTTTCCGGTGGCCGAGGGCGGCGCGCCGGTGAGCGAGCGGCTGGCCGAGGAAGTGATCAGCCTGCCCATGCACGCCTATCTCGACGAGGCAATCCAAGACCGGATCATCGAGGCGGTGCGGCGGGCGTTGCGAGCATAACGCATAGCGCCTCGGGCGTTTTCCACGCCGCCTCCGGCGACCGGGCCGACCGTCCAAATTGCCTGAGGGAGATGGATGCGGGCGTCAAGCCCAGGCGGCTCTATAATCGGGGCTCGATTCTCGCGCCGCTGCGGACAGGCACGGACCCGCCGATGATTGGACGCATCTTCACCGTCGGCGGGTTGACGCTGCTTTCGCGCCTCACCGGCTTTGCGCGCGACATCGTGCTCGCGGCCGTGCTCGGAGCCGGACCGATCGCCGACGCCTTCTTCGTGGCATTGCGGCTTCCGAATCATTTCCGTGCGATCTTCGCCGAGGGTGCCTTCAACGCTGCCTTCGTGCCGGCTTACGCGCGCATCCGCCAACAAGGCGGCCCCGACTCGGCCAAGCTCTTTGCAGACCGCGTGTTCACGCTTTTGTTCGTGAGCGAGGTCGCCTTGCTCGCGATCGCGCTTGTCTTCACACCAACGGTAATCTCGCTGCTGGCGCCGGGATTTTCCGATGATCCTGGCCGCTTTGCGCCGGCGGTCGAGCTCACGCGGATCACGTTTCCCTATCTTCTGCTGGTGTCGTTGGTGACGCTTTACGGCGGCATCCTCAACGCGCTCTCGCGCTTCGCGGCGGCCGCCGCAGCGCCGATTCTGCTCAATCTGTCGATGATAATGACGCTGGCGACGGCGACATTCTTTCCCACGCCCGGTCACGCTGCGGCCTGGGGCGTGTTGATTGCAGGCTTTCTCGAAGTGCTGCTGGTCGGTGGCGACGCCTTGCGTAATGGCGTAATGACGGTCTTCCGTCGGCCGAAATGGGACGACGACGTCCGACGCTTCTTCAAGGCGCTCGTTCCTGCGACCGTCGGCTCGGCCGGCGTGCAGATCGCGCTATTCGCCGACACCATCATTGCAAGCTTCCTCGCCGCGGGTGCATTGTCGGCGCTTTACTACGCCGACCGGCTCAATCAGCTTCCCATCGGCGTGATCGGCATCGCCGTCGGCACCGTACTGCTGCCGGAGATGGCGAGCCGGATCGCGGTCGACGACGAGGCGGGCGCGCGCCGCGCCCAGAACCGGGCGATCGAGCTGACCTTGCTGCTCTCGATCCCTTGCCTCGTGGCGTTTCTGATGATCCCCGACCTGATCATGCGCGCGCTGTTCATGCGCGGGAAATTCACCGCGGCGGATGCCACGGCGGCGGGGCAGACGCTGGCCGCCTATGCCCTTGGCCTTCTGCCGTTCGTTTTGATCCGCAGCGTGACGGCGACGTTTCTCGCCCGCGGCGATACCGCAACGCCGGTCAAGGCATCGCTCACGGCGGTCGTGGTCAACGTGGGGTTCAAGGTTCTGCTGATGGGATCCCTTGCGCAGGTCGGGCTCGCGCTCGCCACCTCGATCGGCGCCTGGCTCAACCTCGTGCTTGTCGGCTGGTTTGCCGTGCGCGAGGGCCACTTTACGTTCACAGCGGGCCTGCGAATCGCGGTGGCGAAACTGGCCGTGGCCGGCTTCATGCTCGCGGGCACGCTATGGCTGGCGCAACGGCCGGTAGCTCGGCTGGTCGCGGACTGGCCATCGTGGCGGGACGAGAGCACGCTCGCCGCGCTCGCGCTCATCGGCGGCGTCGTCTATGTCGCGATCATCCTCGCCCTGTTCGGGCCGCAATGGCTGGCGGCGTTGCGGGCGCACAAACGTCCGTCCGCGCCGCTGGCGCCGCCTCCGCCGACCGATTGATCAGCCGCGGTGCCGGCGCTCGTCCGGCACCAGCGACACGACCCGGCGGCTGCCGTTGCGCAACGTCTCGATGTCGACGCGGCGCCCGATCTTGTCGCCGGCAAGGCTGCGGATGAGATCATCCGTGCCGGTCACCGCGGTGCCGTCGAGGGCCAGGACGATGTCGCCCGCGGCGAGGCCGGCGCGCGCCGCCGGGCTCCCGGGCGCGATCGTCGCGATCATCACAGCGCTTTCCTGGCTGAGGCCGGCGGCATGACGCCGCCGGCGTGAGAGCGTGAACTGCTGGGCAGCGATACCGATATAGGCACGCCGCACGCGTCCGTGCCGCACCAGTTCGCCGAGCACGAAATTGGCCGTATTGGCCGCAACCGCAAAGCAGATGCCTTGTGCGCCCACGATGATCGCGGTGTTGATGCCGACGACCTCGCCGTGCGAGGAAACGAGCGGCCCGCCGGAGTTGCCCGGATTGAGCGCGGCATCGGTCTGGATCACATCGTCGATCAGACGGCCCGAGCGCGCGCGCAGCGAGCGTCCGAGCGCCGATACTACGCCGGTAGTCACCGTCGATTCGAATCCGAGCGGATTGCCGATCGCGATCACCAGCTGGCCGCGCCTGAGCAGCCTTGAATTGCCGAGTGTCGCCGCCGGCAGGGTCACCGGGGCATCGATCCGCACCAGCGCAAGGTCCGTGTCCGGATCGTCGCCGACCACGCGCGCGGTCAAGCGACGGCCCTCCACCGTGGTGACGTTGACGGCCGCCTCGCCACCGACCACGTGACTGTTGGTCAGTACGAGGCCGTCGGGAGCCAGGATGACGCCGGATCCGGTGCCGCCGCGGCGGGGATCGTTGCCCGCCTTGAGGTCGAGCCGCACCACCGCCGGCCCGACGCGGTCGACCACGTCGATCACGGCGCGTGAATAGGCATCGAGCAATGCCCGGTCGTCGGGCGCAATGGCGGACGGGCTCGGATCGTCGGAACGTGGTATGTCGAGCATGAGGCGTTACCTGGGCGCGCGATGCGATGCCGGCAGGCCGGCCGCCGCACGCGGTGCCGGGTGGACTCGGCGTTCGTGCAAGGATATGGGGTCGCTGACGCCGCCGGGGAAGAGCACGGCCGCCGTTCACAAGCGCGCGACCGCGGACAGCAGGGACGGCCGTGCCCATATATAGCCGGCTTTCGTCATGATCCTGGCCCTCAGCCCCATGCCGCCGTCCCTCCGAGTCTTGACCGTCGTCGCGTTGATCGGTTTAGCGCCGGTGCTGGCGGCTTGCGACCAGCGCCAGCAGCAGGCGGCACCGCCGCCTCCGAAGGTGACGGTCGCCAAGCCGATCAAGCGCACCATCATCGACCAAGACGAATATGTCGGCCGCTTCGTTCCGATCGACGTGGTGGAAGTCCGTGCGCGTGTATCCGGCTACCTCGACCAGGTGCATTTCCAAGACGGTCAGATCGTGAAGCAGGGCGATCTGCTGTTCACCATCGACAAGCGGCCGTTCCAGAATACGCTCGATCAGGCGCGCGCCAACCTCGAGACGGCGAAGTCCAACGTGATTTTTACGCAGGCCGACCTTACGCGTGGGCAGCAGCTGCTTCGTGACCGCACCATCAGCGAGCAGATCTTCGAGCAGCGCTCGCAGGCTTTGCGCAACGCCCAGTCCGCGGTCGTGGCGAACGAAGCGATGGTGCGTCAGGCCGAGCTCGATCTCGAATTCACCGAGCTCAGGGCTCCCATAACAGGTCGCATCGGCGACCGGCGCGTGACGCCGGGCAATCTGGTGACCGGCGGCACCGGCGGCACGACCACGCTGCTCGCCACCATCGTTTCAATGGACCCCATTCGCGTCGAATTCACCTTCGACGAAGCGTCGCTGCTGCGTTACGAGCGGGTAGCCAGGGGCGGCGCGAAGGACGTCACCGGGCGCGGCAGCGCACCGGTGCGATTGAAGCTCATCGACGAGAATGACTTCTCCCACTACGGGCGGATGGAATTCATCGACAACGTCATCGACCGCTCGACCGGCACGATCCGCGGGCGCGCGCAGTTCGCCAATTCCGACGAGCTGTTCACCCCCGGCATGTTCGCGCGCGTGCAGGTTCCGGCCTCGGCGCCGTATGAGGCGCTGATGCTCCCTGATGCCGCCATCGGCACTGAGCAGGTGCGCAAGTTCGTCTACATCGTCGATAAGGACAATATTGCTCGCCAGCGCTTTGTGAGACTGGGCCAAGTGGTCGACGATCTGCGCGTCATCAAGGAAGGCGTGTCCGCCGACGATCGCGTCATCGTCAACGGTCTGATGCGGGCACGTCCGGGACAAAAGGTGACGCCCGAGGACCAGCAGGCTCCGCAGGCCGCCGCCCCCCACCCCACGACCGACTGAGGGGTGGCCGGCCGATGCGCCTTTCGCATTTTTTCATCGACCGCCCCATCTTTGCCGCCGTGGTGTCGATCATTTTCGTGATCGTCGGCGCCGTGTCGTTCACGCGCTTGCCGGTTGCGCAATATCCGGAGATAGCCCCGCCCATCATCAATGTCTCCGGCCAGTATCCGGGGGCCAGCGCCGATATTGTCGCCTCGACCGTGGTGACGCCGATTGAACAGCAGATCAACGGCGTCGAGAACATGATCTACATGTCCTCCAATTCGACGGCGGATGGGCGCTTCTCGATCGCGGTTACCTTCGATCTCGGCACCAATCTCGACGTTGCCCAGGTGCAGGTGCAAAACCGCGTAGCGATCGCGCAGCCCCGCCTGCCGGTCGATGTCCGCAATATCGGCGTCACGGTCACCAAGAGCTCGCCCGATCTGATGATGGTGGTGCACCTCTATTCGCCGGACAAATCGCGGGACAGTCTGTTCATCTCCAACTACGCCACGCTCGCGATCACCGACACGGTGACCCGCATCGACGGGGTCGGCTCGATCACGGTATTCGGCAGTCGTGACTATTCGATGCGCATCTGGGCGGACCCTGATCGGCTGCAGACCGTCGGCTTGACCGCAGGCGATGTCGTCCTGGCGCTGCAAGCCCAGAATGTCCAGGTGGCAGGCGGCGTGCTCGATCAGGCGCCGATGCCGAACCAGGGTGCATTCCAATTCGCGGTGCAGACGCTCGGGCGGCTGGCCAATCCCGAGGAGTTCTCCAATATCGTGGTGAAACAGACAGCGAATGCCGTGGTCCGTCTGAAAGACGTTGCCCGCATCGAGCTTGCGGCCCAGGACTATACGACGAATTCCTATCTCGATCGCGACCCGGCGGTGGCGCTGGCGATCTTCCAGCGGCCGGGCTCGAACGCGCTGGCGACGGCGAAGACGATCATCGCCACCATGGACGAGCTGTCGACGCGCTTTCCTGCCGGAATCAAGCACGCCATCGTCTACAATCCGACCCAGTTCATCCAAGAGTCCGTCAATGCTGTGATCGAGACCATCGGCGAGGCGATCATCCTCGTAGTCCTGGTGGTGATACTGTTCCTGCAGACTTGGCGCGCCGCCGTCGTTCCGATCGTCGCCATTCCGGTGTCGCTGGTCGGCACGTTCTTTTTCATGGCGCTGTTCGGATTCACCCTCAACAACCTGTCGCTGTTCGGCCTCGTGCTCGCGATCGGCATCGTCGTCGACGATGCGATCGTCGTGGTGGAGAATGTCGAGCGGAACATCGAAGCCGGCTTGTCGCCGCGCGATGCGGCCTACAAGAGCATGGACGAGGTCGGTGGGGCGCTGATTGCGATTGCGCTGGTGCTCGGCGCGGTGTTCGTTCCCTCCGCCTTCATCACCGGCATTTCCGGTCAATTCTACCGGCAGTTCGCCCTCACTATTGCCGGCGCTACCATCATTTCCCTGATCGTCTCCTTGACGTTGTCGCCCGCGATGTGCGCGTTGCTGCTCAAACCGCGTCGCGCGCAGCACCGCCGGGCATGGTGGACGTGGCCGATCCGCGGCTTCTTCCGGGCGTTCAACTGGGGTTTCGAAGGGCTCGCGGGAGGCTATCAGTGGCTCATCGCGCGGGCCGTACGCTTCATCGTCATCATGCTCGTCGTCTACGCCGGTGTTCTTGCCTATGGCCTCAATGAGTTCCGCAAGACGCCGATCGGATTCATTCCGCAGGTCGACCGCGGCTATCTCATCGTCGTGCTCCAGCTTCCTCCGGGCGCGTCCCTGTCGCGCACCGACGAAGTCCAGAAACGGGTGGTCGACGTCTGCTTGAAAACCCCTGGGGTCGCGCATGCGGTCAACTTCGTCGGGTTCAGCGGCGCGACCTTCACCAACGCCCCCAATGCAGGCGCCATCTTCCTTACGCTCGATCCCTGGGACGAGCGTGGGCGCGACCCCAAGCAGTCGGCCGCCGGCATCACGGCGGAGCTGTTCAAGCGCTTGGCTGTTTTCCAGGAGGCATTGATCCTGGTGATCCAGCCGCCGCCGGTCTCGGGTATCGGCAATGCCGGCGGCGTGCGGATGATGGTCGAAGACCGCGCCGCCCGCGGCTCGCAAGCCCTGCTGGAAGCGACCACGGCGATGGTGCGCACAGCGGCGCAGACCCCGGGCCTGACCCAGGTGTTCACCCTGTTCGAGAACTCGACGCCGCAGATCTATCTCGAGATCGATCGCACCAAGGCACAACTGCTCGGCATCAACGTCGCCGACGTGTTTGCCGCGCTCCAGGTCTATGTCGGTTCGGCCTACGTCAACGACTTCAATTTGCTCGGGCGTACATTTCGCGTCACCGCCCAGGCCGATGCCGCCTATCGTCGCGACCCCGGCGACGTCCTGAAAATCCGCGTGCGCAACTCGCGCGGGGAGACGGTGCCGCTCGGCTCGTTCACGACCGTTCGCGACATCGCCGGACCGTATCGCGTGCCGCGCTACAACCTCTATCCGGCGGCCGAGCTCGACGCGACCGCCGTCCCGGGTTTCTCGCAGGGCCAGGCGATCGCGGCTTTGGAGAAGATCGCGGCTGAGACGCTGCCCGACGGGTTCGGATACGAGTGGACTACGCTCGCCTTCCAGCAGATCAGGGCCGGCAGTACCGCCCTCTTTGCCTTTGCGCTCGCGGTCGTATTCGTGTTTCTCGTGCTCGCGGCCCAATTCGAGAGCGTCACGCTTCCGCTGGCGGTGATCCTGATCGTGCCGATGTGCCTCGTCGCGTCGATCAGCGGCGTGATCCTGCGCGGGCAGGACAACAACATCCTCACCCAGGTCGGGTTCATCGTGCTGATCGGGCTTGCCGCCAAGAACGCGATCCTGATCGTGGAGTTCGCCAAGCAGCTCGAGGACCAGGGTCGCGATCGCCGGACCGCGGCGGTGGAGGCGGCGGGCCTGCGCCTGCGTCCCATCCTGATGACCTCGCTCGCTTTCATCTTCGGCGTCATGCCGCTGGTCTGGGCGATCGGCGCGGGAGCGGAGCTGCGTCAGACGCTCGGCACCGCGGTATTCGCGGGCATGATCGGAGTAACCGCGTTTGGGGTCATCTTCACTCCGATCTTCTACGTGGTCTGCCGCTGGATCGCGGAAAAGATCCGGCGTCGTCGGCCGGCGCCGGAGGCGCCGACTGCACCGGCGGAATAGGTCGCGCATGCCACCGGTCAAATTCGGCTTCGGCGGGGCGGTACGGCGGAAAGAGGACGACGCGCTCCTGCGCGGAGCCGGCCGCTACGTCGCCGACCATGCACCTGCCGACGTGTTGCATGCGGTCGTCTTGCGCTCTCCTCATGCGCATGCGCGCTTTCGCATCGCCGACACCGGCAAGGCCATGGCGATGCCGGGCGTGGCGTTGGTGCTCACCGGGGCGGATACCGCCGGTCTGGGGCACCTGCCTTGCCAAGGAGCGATACCCGAGACCGAGGTCGTCGTTCCGCCCTATCCGATCCTCGCACGCGAAGTGGTGCGCCATGTCGGCGACGCGGTAGCTTTTGTGGCGGCCGATACGCTCGATCAGGCGCGCGATGCCGCCGAAGCGATCGCGGTCGAATGGGAGCCGCTCCCGCATGTGATCGGAGCCGCGTCGGCGCTGGCGCCGGCTGCACCGCTGGTGTGGCCCAAGACGATTGCCCCGCACGGCAATCTCGCCTTCGAGACCGAGCTCGGCAACGGCGGGGCGATCGAGCGGGCGTTTGCGAGCGCGGCGCGCACGGTATCGCTTACCGTCGTCAACCAGCGTCTCGTCACCAACTATCTCGATACCCGCGGCGTCGTTGCCGAGCGCAAGGGCGACCGCATCACGCTGACGCTGAGCAGCCAGGGCAGCCACAATATCCGTGACGTGCTGTGCGCCGAAGTGCTCAAGATCGGAACAGATGAGCTGCGGGTCGTTACCCCCGATGTCGGGGGCGGCTTTGGCACCAAGCTGTTTCCTTACCGCGAATATGCGCTCGCCGGCTTCGCGGCTCGGCGGCTCGCACGGCCGGTGAAGTGGGTCGCGGACCGCAGTGAGCATTTTATCGGTGACGCGCAAGGACGCGACAACATCACCACGGCAAAGCTCGCGCTCGATGGTGAAGGCCGCTTCCTCGCTCTCGATGTCGACCTGATCGCGGACATGGGTGCCTATCTGTCCTGCTATGCCCCCTTTATTCCGTTCATCGGCGCCGGCATGTCACCCGGCGTCTAAGATATCCCGGTCTGCCGCGTGCGAGCGCGCGGCGTCTTCACCAATACCGTGCCCGTCGATGCGTATCGCGGCGCCGGGCGTCCCGAGGCCGCCTATGTGATCGAGCGGCTGGTCGATGTGGCCGCACGCGAGATCGGTGTTGCGCCCGACATGTTGCGACAAAAAAACTTCATCAGGATCACGCCCTACACGACCGCGACCGGCAAGACCTACGATACCGGCGATTTTGCCGGCCACCTCTGGCGCGCGCAGGAGCGCGCCGACTGGCAGGGCTTTGAACGGCGGCTGGTGCAATCCCGCAGGGCCGGGCGGCTGCGCGGCATCGGCATCGCGACCTATATCGAGGCATGCGGAAACAACGGCCCTGACACCGCGCGTGTGCGCCTCGATGACGATGGCGGCGTCACGGTGTTGGTCGGGACGCAGTCGACGGGCCAGGGCCACGCGACCGCCTACGCCCAGATCGTGGCCGATCACCTCGGTCTGACCGCCGAGCGCGTGCGTGTGGTTCAGGGGGACACCGACCTCATCGCATGCGGAACCGGAACCGGCGGCTCGAGCTCGATCCCGTGCGGGGGCGCGTCGGTGGCGGGCGCCAGCAGAAAGCTTGCCGAACAGCTCAAAGAGGCCGCCGCCAATGCGCTCGAGGCGGCCGCCGGCGATCTCGAAATCGCCGCGGGCGCCGTGTTCGTCGCAGGTACCGACCGGATGGTCAGCTTCGCCGACCTCGCCCGTCGTCCCGACGGGCGCCGGGGCGCGCTCGCGGCCGAGGACGCCTTCACCCCGGAGGCGGCGACCTATCCCAACGGCACTCATCTCGCCGAGGTCGAGATCGATCCGGAAACCGGCGCAACGCGTATCCTCGGCTACTGGGTGGTCGACGATTTCGGGGCGACGCTCAATCCGCTGCTTCTTGCCGGGCAGGTGCACGGTGGCACGGTGCAAGGCATAGGCCAGGCGCTGATGGAGAACACGGTCTACGACCGCGATTCCGGCCAACTCGTAAGCGCATCGTTGATGGACTATGCCCTGCCGCGTGCGGCGGATGTCCCGCCACTCGCCTTCGAGACTGCAAATGTGCCGTGTCGAACCAATCCATTGGGGGTGAAAGGGGCGGGGGAGGCGGGTGCCATCGGCTCGTGCCCGGCGGTCATCAACGCCGTGGTCGATGCGCTGTGGCGTGCCTATCGCATTACCCATGTGGACATGCCGGCGACGCCGGAGCGCGTCTGGGCTGCGATCGTCGAGGGCAGGCGCCTGCACACGCTTTGACCCGTTCGGGGCTGGGGGGCGTTCACGAAACCGTGATGACGGCGCGACGCTTCGGATTTCGCGATCACCTTGGAATAACAAAAATCTGTAAGGTGTTTACGTCATGCCGACCCAAACCGCGCCTGCCGGCGCGGAATCAATCCACCGAGGGAGCAGGAGATGACCCGTACCGTGCTTGCGATTGCATGCCTCGTCTTCGGGGCCACCGCGCTGGTGGCCCAAAGCGATCCGATCGCGGCCCGTAAGGCCCTGATGAAGGCGAACGGCGACCAGAGCAAGATTGCCACCGAGATGCTGGAGGGCAAGCGGCCGTTCGATCTGGAGGCGGCGAAAAAGGTGTTCGTGGTTTTCGTCGAGGCGGGCGAGAAGGCGCCAGCGCTCTTCCCCGACAATTCCAAGAACGGAGATACCGCGGCCCTGCCTCCAATTTGGGACAACAAGGCCGATTTCAATGCCAGGCTGGCCAAGTTTGCCAGCCAAGCCAAGACTGCTGCCGACGCAACCAAGGATCTCGAAACCTTCAAGATCCAGATCACCGAGGTGCGCAAGAATTGCGGCGGTTGCCATCAGACCTATCGCAAGAAGACTTGAGAGTTTGTCCTGCGCCACGATCGAGGGGCGGCCGTCGCCATGACGCCGCCCTTCGCGTTTGCTGACGGGCGTGCCGACCACCAGCGGAACAGAGCGAATTGGGACGCCGATGCTGCGCAAGCTCCTGATCTTGGCGGCGATCCTCGCGGTAGTCGGCGCCGCCACGTTCTGGCTCGTCACCATGCCGGCGAGCGTGTCTGCGAGCGCGCTCTCTCCGTATGCCCCCGATCTCAAGAACGGCGAGGTCATGTTCCACGCCGGCGGTTGCGCATCCTGTCACGCCACCCCCGAACAGGGCGACAAGTCCAGGCTTGGCGGCGGCCGCGAGCTGAAGTCGCCGTTCGGCACCTTTGTCGCTCCCAACATCTCGCCGGATCGCAATGACGGCATCGGCGATTGGAGCGAGGCGAATTTCGTCACCGCCATGTGGAAGGGCACCTCTCCTGCCGGCGAGCACTACTATCCGGCATTTCCCTACGCCTCTTACCAACACATGCGGCTGGACGACCTGCGCGACCTGTTCGCCTATCTGAAAACCCTGCCGCCAGTGCAGGGAAAGGCGCGTGACCACGATCTGCCGGTCTACTTCAAATTTCGCCGCCTGCTTGGAGGATGGAAATTTCTCTTCCTCAACGGTCAGCCGTTCAGGCCGGATCCAACCAAGTCCGCGCAGTGGAATCGGGGCGCCTATCTGGTCAACGGCCCCGGCCATTGCGCCGAGTGCCACAGTTCGCGCAACCTCTTGGGCGCGATCATCGGGCGCCAGCGCTTCGCCGGCGGTCCCGATCCGGAGGGCGGCGATGGCTGGGTCCCCAACATCACCCAAGCGGGGATCGGCGACTATTCGGAGCGGGATATCGAGCGCTTCCTCGAGACGGGCGATCTGCCCGACGGAGATTCGGTCGGCGGAGCAATGACCGCCGTGGTGGACAATACGTCGAGGCTTCCGACGGAGGACCGCGCCGCGATCGCCGCCTACGTCAAGTCGCTCCCGCCGGTCGAAGGACCCAAGCACCCGTAACCGCACATCGCAAGAATGACGACGGGCGGGGGAACGGCCGCGCCGCCCGTGCCAGAGCGATCCGCCCGGTGTCGTCGGAAACCCAGGTCAGCCTGCCGAGAATGGACTTCATGTCCGCAGCCCACAACGCGCGCAGCGTTTGCATGCACACGTTTTCGCCCGCGCCGATCTTCCTAGCGCCGTCATCGTCTCATCGTTGGGCGCCTCGAAAGCGGCGACGATGTCGCGTTCAGTAGGTCTCCTTCAGGGTGGCTCCTGCCTTCGTCGCTGCGGCTTTGGCGCTTCCGCGCGCTTGACCGTGTCGTTGGCGTTCGCAATCCCTTGCCCGGTGAAGCTCGCAAGCACGATGCAAGTCGGCATCGCTAGATCCTTCCTCGGTTGCGCGCAGATCTCACGGCGCGCGCGGTTGCGCGCAAGCCTCGCCCGCTTGTTCCTGCTTGGCCGCATCGGCCGTGACGAATGCCCAGGCTCTTTCTCCTCCTCGTCAAGAGTATGCAATGAACGTCCTCCAGGCGATCGCGCTCAAGGTGATGTCGGCACTGCTGTTTGCGGTCATGTCCGCGCTGGTGCGCTTCCTGGGGGGAAAGGTACCCGGTGGGACAGATCGTGTTCTTTCGCTCTGCCTTCGCCATCCTGCCGGTCGTGATGATCTATGCTTGGCGCAACGAGCTTGCGGCGGCGGTGAGGACCGCGCGCCCGCTCGGC
>JBAUOM010000070.1:0-6122 GCA_049579765.1 Xanthobacteraceae bacterium | reverse complement strand
AAAGCGCGATTCACTATTCTCTAACCGTCCAAGATCCATCCTCAGCCCCTCTCGCTGATTGTGAATCTTGCCAAATATGTGATTCTTCGAAAGTTGTACCGCGACTTTCTGACTCAGTCAGACTAATCCCAATGCGCCCAGTGGTTGACTCGTCATGCCCGCGCTCGTCGCGGGCACCCACGTCTCGAATCATGAGTCTAATCAAAGACGTGGATGGTCGCGTCAAGCCCGGCCATGACGTGGAGTGAGCGTCGACCGTCATGAAGATCGGTATAAGGCGCCGGCGCCGGCGACCGTCAGCGTCACGAACGATCTGGAATTGGTGATCGCCGGCCCCGACAGCACGTAACGCACGCTCATGCTGAACAACGCCTACAAGGAATATGCGCTCGACCCGCAGCGGCTCGGCGAGATCGTGCGGAGCCGTGTGGCGGCGATGTCGTGTCGGTGAATCGGGCAGACCCGCCCCTCCCCATCCTTCCCGTCGTCAAGGATCGGCAATGGCTCGAGGACCAGCGCAGCGGATTCAAGGCGAGAGGCATCGTGCAGGAGCACCTCGCGGAACGCTTCAACGACGAGCTCGTCATCGTCTATGTCGAAGACGATTCGACCGGGATGCGATACCTCATGATCGGCGAGGATTTTTGTCGAGGGAAGACCGGGCGACGGTGTCATAACGAATTCTCCGCGCCGGCGCGGTCGATGGGACGCCAGCGTCGGCCGTCACGCATCAGAAGGGCGTCCGCTTCGCTCGGTCCCGCGCTTCCCGCGGGATAAATCGGGAGCTGTTTGGCGCCGTCGCTTGCCCAAGCGTCGAGCACCGGCTGCACCACCCGCCATCCGGCTTCGATACTGTCGGCACGCTGGAACAAAGTCGCGTCGCCAATCATGCAATCGTAGATCAAGGTCTCGTAGCCGGTGCTGGGCGCGGACTTGAAGTGATCCCTGTAATTGAACTTCATTTCGACCCCGTCCATATTCACGTTGGGCCCCGGGATCTTTGCGCTGAAGCGCAGCGTCATGCCTTCTTCCGGTTGAATCTTCAGGATCAGATCGTTCGGCGTCAGTCGCTCGACCGGTGTGTCGCGAAACAGCGCAAACGGCGCCTGCTTGAACTGGATGGCGATCTCCGTTCGCCGCGCCCCAAGCGCCTTGCCGGTTCGCAGATAGAACGGCACTCCCGCCCAGCGCCAGCTGTCGATCGCCAGTTTGAGCGCCACATACGTCTCGGTGGCCGAATCCGGTGCCACGTTGGCAGCACGGCGGTACGGTTCGATCCTTTTGCCATCGACAATGCCGGCTCCGTACTGACCGCGTACAACATCTCGTCGTGCTTCGTCGGGGCCGAAAGCGCGCACCCCCTCCAGCACCTTGGCCTTCTCGGAGCGGACCGCTTCGGCGTCGAAACACGTGGGCGGTTCCATTGCCGTGAGAGTGAGAAGCTGGAAGAGATGGTTGGGCACCATGTCGCGCAACGCACCTGTAGCGTCGTAGAATTTGCCGCGCCGCTCGACATCGAGCGACTCGGCGACGGTGATCTGGACATGGTCGATTTGGTTTCGGTTCCACAGCGGCTCGAAAATGCCGTTGGCGAACCGGAACACCAGGATGTTCTGAACTGTCTCTTTCCCGAGATAGTGGTCGATGCGATAGACTTGGCTCTCGGCAAGCACGGCGAGAATAGTGCGATTGAGCGCCTGGGCCGACGGCAGATCGGCGCCGAACGGTTTTTCGATAATGACCCGCCGCCAATGTCCTTCCTCTTCACGAACGAGGCCGGCGTCTCCGAGCCGCTTCACGATGGCGGCAAACATCTGGGCGGGCGTTGCGAGGTAGAAGAGGTAGTTGCCGCCGGTGCGATGGGCCTCGTCGGTCACGGTCAGAAGCTTGCCCAGATTTTCGTAGGCCGCGGGGTCGTTGAACTCACCCTGGAGATGATAGACGCGCTCGGCGAGCCAATCGTCCGCTGCTTCGTCGGCGGACTTGCGAACACCGAGACCCAAGTCGCGGCGGAAGGTCTCGTCGCCCATGGCTCTCCTGGACACACCGATCACGGCGAACTCTTCCGGCAACAGCCCCGCGCCCCGGAGATTGCGAAGGGCGGGGACGAGCAGGCGCTTGGTGAGATCCCCGGCAGCCCCGAAGATAACGAAAACGCAGCGGTCTCCGGGTGGCGGCTTCGGCTGCATCGCATTCGCCTCGGGCCTGGCGACCCCGCCGAATCCTTCCTGGACATCACGCGCTTCCGCCATGTTCATCATCTCCTATCGCCCGCCGAATGCCGTTCAGTGGCGCCTCCCGGTCGAGCGGCTTCGTGAGATCGGCGCTTTCGCGCCGCCTCTTTCGCATCGCCTCGCCCGCAGCCCTCGGCCGGACGGGGCCGGCCGCATTCGACCAGAGCGCGCTACCCCTGCGGCCGGAAGCCGAAGACTTTCGCGAAGCGCTCGGCATAGGCCGGCCACACCTGCGGATTGACGATGCGCGGCGGGCGCTTGCCGTCGAGGATCATGATGAGCTGCTCGGCGGCGATACGGCCCATATTGGCCCGCGCCTCGTGGGTGACGCCGGCGGTGTGCGGGCTCGCGATCACGTTGTCGAACTGCAGGAGCGGATGCTCGGCCGGCGGCGGCTCCTTGTCCCACACGTCGATGCCGGCGCCGGCGATCCGCTGCGTGCGCAGCGCCTCGGCGAGCGCGCGCTCGTCGTGGATCGAGCCGCGCGCGGTGGTGATGAAATAGGCGTGCGGCTGCATCAGCGCGAACTCCTTCTCGCCGATCATGCCGCGCGTGCCGTCGTCGAGCGGGCAGTTGATCGACACGAAGTCGGCGCGCCGCAACAGCTCCTCGAGCGTGACCTTGACCGCGCCGCGCGCGGCGACCGTCGCGTCGTCGAGATAGGGATCGCAGGCGATCACCTGCATGGCGAACAGGCCGCGGCACAGCGCGGCCACGCGGCTCCCCACATTGCCGAGCCCGACGATGCCGATGGTGCGGCCGTGCACATCGCTGCCGGTGAACGCCCGGCGGTCGTGCAGGGCGCCGCGCCGCATGGCATGGTTGCTCTGGATGATCCGTTTCGAGAGCGCCAGCATCATCGCCAGCACATGCGCCGCCACCGCCTCGGCATTGCCGCCGGACTGGTTGACGACGAGCACGCCGGCCTCGGTGCAGTCCTTCACGTCGACGGTGTCGAAGCCGGCGCCGCTGGTGGAGACGACGAGCAGGTTCGGCATGCGCGCGATGGCGTCGCGCCGGGCACGGAACCGCAACGGCAGCTCGTCGCGCGCCGATCCGATCTGGTAGGCATGCGCCGCCGCCATGATCGGATGGGCGTTGGCGTCGGGCTCATCGTTCTCGAGCTTGTCGAGGCGGATCTCCGGCCGCTGCGCGATGATGTCGAGGTAGCAGGGATGGGCGACCTGGCGCACGTAGAACACGCGCTTGACGTTGTCCTTCATGTGGCTTGCGGTCCTCGATCGGGGAGGCGCCCGGGCGCGACGGGCTCGCCGCGCGCGGGGCTCCGAGTGGCGACGGCGGCGGGCTTTGCGCCCGGCGCACCGGCTGGCGGCAACGGCGGCGCGGCTACGCCAGCCCCTCGACGATGCGCAGGTCGCGCTCGGCGGCGTTGCCGAACACCTTCAGCGCGGCCTGGTACTCCTTGCTGTCGTGGGCGGCCACCGCGCGCTCCACGCTGTCGAACTCGATCACCACCACGCGCTCGGCGACCCCCGCCTCGTAGGCTTTCGCGGCGTTGCCGCGCGCCAGAAAACGCCCGCCTGCGGCCGCGATTGCCGGCCCCGCGAGCTTGGCGTAGGCCGCCAATGCGTCCGGATTCGAAATCGAATGATAGCACGCGATCCAATACGCCTTGGCCATTGTGAGCTCCGTCCCTGGCTGTTCCCGCCTCGCGCGGGTGAGCGAGGAGCCTACTCGATCGCAGGCGGGAAGAAAGCCCCGCCGCCGCGCCCCGCTATGACGGTTGCCGTTGCAGTGGATCACCGCCTCGTTCGCCCTCATGCTGAGGAGCAGCGCAGCGCCAGGCAAACTCGTTGCTGTCCACACGAACAGTTGCGCTGCGATGCGTCTCGAAGCAGGAGGCCGCTGCTAGCGCATGTCCCGGAAAAGTGGGCACCGGTTTTCCGCCAAGGACATGCGCAAAGCCAAGGAATCTAGAACGCATCCCGATTCGACCTAATCGGGATGCGCTCTAGAGCGGGGCCGCCCCCGTCCTTCGAGACGCGCGCTCCGCGCTGTCGAGCCCGCGGCGTCGCCGCGACCTGCGCGCTCCTCAGGACGAGGGCGGAGCGAACGCTTGGCCGGTGGACACGCCATATGCGATTCCCCTGCCCACAAGGGGGAGGTAAGCACCGTATGGGCGGCACCGCTATGCATCAACACGAACGGAAACGGCTTAGTCGCGCCACTTGATCGAGCAGCCCATGCTCGCGGTCTGCTCCGGCGGGCCGCGGCCGGTCTGCACCACCTGCGTCATCGCCTCGAACAGCTCGCGCCGCGCGCCCGGCACGGCGCTCATGCGCCCGGCGTCGAGCCGCCCGCGGTATTGCAGCTCGTCGCCGGCGTTGAAGCCGAAGAAATCGGGCGTGCATTGCGCGCGATAGGCGCGCGCGACCTCCTGCGTCTCGTCGATCACGTAGGGAAAGGAGAGGCCGTGCTGCTTGGCGAAGGCCTGCATGTTGTCGAACGAATCCTCGGGGTAGGCGTCGGTATCGTTCGGATTGATCGCGATCGTGCCGATGCCGATCGCCTTCAGCGCGTCGGCCTCCTCCACCAGCCGGCGGATGACCGCGCGCACATAGGGACAGTGATTGCAGATGAACACGACGAGGGTGCCGTTGCGCCCGCGCACGTCGGCCAGCGAATAGGTCCTGCCGTCCACGCCCTTGAGCGCGAAGTCGCGCGCCTTCCAGCCGAAATCGCAGATGCTCGCGCCCGCCAATGCCATCGCGGTTGCTCCCGTGCAGGTTCCGGCGCGGCTGCCTCGCCGCTGCAGGCGGCGCCGCTTGCCCGCTGCCGCAGGTGTTAGCTCATCCCCGCTTTTATGGGAACTCACGAATCCAACGAGCGGGCGCGTATGGGAACTTACGAATCCAGCGAGCGGGCGCGTATGGGAACTCACGAATCCAACGAGCAGGCGCGCGCAAGCCCGCCGTTTCTTTTTGCGCCGGTCGCGCTACCATGCGCTCGATCGGCTCATGCGGAGATTGGCGATGAAAACCCTCAAGACCCTGGCGATCATCGGTCTCCTGGCAATCCTCGCGGCGATCGGTGGCGCGGTCTATTTCTTCGGCGGCTATTACAACGTCGCCGGCACCGCCGAGGAGCCGGCCGTCGTCACATGGGCGCTGACCCACGTGCGCCAGGCCTCGGTCGCGCGCCACGCCACGGACCAGCCGCCGGCGTCGCTCGAGGATAGCGCCAGCGTGCAGGCGGGAGCGCGCGCCTTCTCCGAACGCGGCTGCGCCAATTGCCACGGGGCGCCGGGCGTCGAATGGGCCAAGTTCTCGGAAGGCCTGCATCCCGGTCCGCCCGACCTCAAGGAGATCGCCGACCAGCGCACGCCGGAACAACTGTTCTGGGTGATCAAGAACGGCATCAACATGACCGGCATGCCGAGCTTCGGCGCCATCGAAGTGCCCGATGAGGAAATCTGGACGATCGTCGCCTTCATCAAGAAGCTGCCGAGCGTATCGGATGATGATTTCAAGGCTTGGACCGCGAAGCCTTGACGTCCCGCCGATCGCCGCCGGTCCGGCCGATCCCCGCATTTGGAACTAATTTAGTGCCCCGAACCCGAAGTTCGCGCACACCGGGCGGCAAATGCGATCGCGAACTTCGGGTTCAAAAGGGGCACTCAATGCGCATCCCGGTGAAATTGAAGCATAGTTCCGGCACGAGCAGCGCAAGCGGACGCGGTTACTGCGCCCTCGCCCCGCTTGCGGGGAGAGGGCGGCGAGATATTTCCACACACTCTGACTGGGTGAGCGACTGTCTTGCTGGTCAAGCGGTTTGCCATGGCTTGCTGTCTCTGAGAATGGCGTTGAGGATGGTGAGAAGCTTTCGAGCGACGGCGATGAGGGCGACCATCTTCGGCTTGCCGGCTGC
>JBAUOM010000069.1:0-3577 GCA_049579765.1 Xanthobacteraceae bacterium | reverse complement strand
TCCGCAGGTATCTTTCGGAGCGGCACCGAGACAGGGACGCGTTGGCCGATTTCGGCCACGAATCCGGCGGGCATCGCCTGCCTCTTGACGGCCTGCCGGCTGACGCTTCGAAGGATCACGTTCTCCTGCGCACCGGAGAGGTAGAGATAGAGCTGATCGTTCATGGCCGTCGCTGCCGCGCTCGCCGCTGCAGCAAGATCGGCGCTGACGAGGACCATGGCGAGCGCCGTTGCCACATTCCGAAATTGCAGCTTCATGGCGCGCCTTTCGGGTCACTCACCGACCGGGGATTCGGTCGATCGCTCGGTTGAAGTCTTCACCTGTCCTCGAAGCATGCATGCGGCCGGGCATCGCCTCAGACCGGCGAGGTCCGCCCCGCGAAATTGTCGCCGGCTTCGAGCGGGACGCGCGTCCCGTTGAGGAACCGGCTCAGCAGATTGAACCAGGCGATCGCGAGGACGTATTTCGAGGCGATCCGCGGCCCATGCGCCGCGATCAGCTCCGCCAGCGTCTCGTCCTCGAGCGTCGCCGTGCGGGTAAGCTCGTCCGTCGCCTTGCAGATCAGGCGTGTCGCCGGATCGCGACTCGCCACCGGCCCGTCGCTGCCGACCGCGGCGATCTCCTGCGCCGTGACGCCGGTGTTGGGCGCCATGACCCTGTTCGCCTGCCACTCGTAGGGGCAATGGAGCAGGTGCGCGCAGCGCAGCACGATGATCTCACGCAGCCGCGGATCGATGTCCTTGTCGTAGAAAACGGCCCGCACCATGGCGAGCACGGCCGGGAACATCTCCCCGGTGCCGGCAAACATCCGCAGCACGTTGATCGGGGGGCCCGCCGCGAGGGTCGCCGCGTTGTCCTTGGACAAGTCCACGTCCGCCGGCAGCGGGATCGCCACCGCGTATCCCAGGTCCTTGACGTCGTCGAGCTTCATGGCCTGCTTCTCTCTTCAACCGGGGCGGCTTCGGGTCGACCGGGCAGGTTTCGGCGCGGTCGCTACTGCCGCATCAGCACCAGCGGATCGGAGCTCGCAGGAATCCGCTCCCAGCTGGTGGCGTCGCTCTCCGAGAAGCGCCAGCTGCCGCCGCTGCCGCTGAGCAGCAATCCGTCGGCGTCGAGCCGCCAGGTGGTGAGGCCGATATCGGCGACCGACGCGTCGCAGCCCGGCTTCACCGTGATCTTGTAGCTGTCGGCGCCGGCCGACGCATTCGACAGCATGAGCTTGCAGAGCGGCTTTTCGAATTCCCGGAACAGCGTCCATTCCCCGAAGATCTGTTCGGGCGAGACGGTGGCCTCCTTGACGGCGGCCTGGGTGCGCATGAAGAAGAGCCCCTCCCCTTTGCGCTCGGCCTCGTACATGTGCGACTCGACCTCCATGAAATCGAGAACGATCGCACCCTTGGAGTCCAACAGGCGCACCACATCGTTCGGGCCCATCGCCCAGAAAGCGACGTCCTTGAGGGAGGGGAACGCGGTGCCGCAGGCGTCGTCGAGATCGAGCTTGTAGCCGCCGGCGGCGGGATCGAGGCTGAAGGTAACCGGACAGGTCTTGTCGCGTGGGGCGTTGGAGATCTCCCAGGCGCCGACCATGTCCTTTGCGGCCCCGCTCGGCTCGGGAGCCTGCGCCTGCGCAGGTGCGGGGCATTGCCCGATCAGAACCAGCGCGATGACGGCGAAACCGATCCGACCCGGCATGCGAGACCCGAGCATGGTGGCGACGGCGCGGACGCTATCATGCCGCACGCGGTCCGTCATGCCCCGCGGCGGCGGCAGCGCAACGGCGGCGCGCAGATGTACGGGAAATTTACGCTCGGGAATGCTTGGACGGCCACGGCGCTTCCGGCACCGGCGTCAGGGGCGGCTTGCCCGACGCCCAGGCCACGAGGTTGTCCACCACCAGCTGGTCCATCCTCTCGCGCGTCGCGACCGAGGCCGAGCCGAGATGGGGAAACAGCACGACGTTATCCATCGCGATGAGCTCCGGCGGCACTTCCGGCTCGCGCAGGTAAACATCGAGGCCTGCGGAAAGGATGGTCCCCTCCCGCAGCGCCTTGATCAGCGCCGGCTCGTCCACCACCGATCCGCGCGACATGTTGATGAGGATGCCGTCGGGACCGAGCGCAGCGAGCACATCGGCATCGATCAGGTTCCTGGTCTGCGCACCGCCCGGAGTGATGACCAGGAGGACGTCGACGTCACGCGCCATCTCGATCAGATTCGAATAGTGCCGGTAGGAGACGCCTGCCGCCGGGCGGCGCGAGTGGTACACCACCGGCACGAGCATGGCCTCGAGCCGCCGCGCGATGGCCTGCCCGATGCGGCCCATGCCGACCATGCCGACGGTGCGGTTGCGCAGCGTCGCCTTGCTGAGCGGGTAGCCCTTTTGCGCCCACTTGCCCGCACGCACGTAGCGCTCCGCCTGCGGGAATTCGCGCACGGTGCACAACAGCAGCCCGAGCGCGGTGTCGGCGACCTCCTCGGTCAGCACGTCCGGGGTGTTGGTGACGGTGATGCCGTGCGCGGCAGCCCATTTGGTATCGACGTGGTCGTAGCCGACGCCGAAGGAGGCGACGATCTCGAGCCGGGGCAGCCGGCTCATCAAGCCGGCATCGACCCGCTCCTCGGTGGCCGAGCAGGCGATGGCGCGCAGGCGCGCCGCGGTCTCGGCGAAGAATTTTTCCGGATCCTTCACGTCGGTAAACTTGATCAGGTTGAAAGCGGCCGTCAGCCCATGCACGATGACCGGCTTGGGCGGCCCGATCAGCAGAACGTCGGTCTTCTCGGCCATTCGATCCTCGTCCCCCTTCGTCATGTCGGGGATGACGTTGCAAGTGTCATACCAGCATCGTGACCGGTTGCTCGACGAACCGCTTGAACGCCGCGAGCAGTTCGGCGCCGAGCGCGCCGTCGGCCACGCGGTGATCGCACGAGAGCGTTACCGCCATGACGCTGGCGAAGGCGACGCCGCCGGTCTCGGTCTCGACCGCCTGCCGCCGCGCGGCGCCGACGGCGAGGATGGTCGCCTGCGGCGGATTGATGATGGCGGCAAACTCGCGCACGCCGTACATGCCGAGATTGGAGATGGCGGAGGAGCCGCCCTGGTATTCGTCCGGCTTGAGCTTTCTTGTCCGCGCGCGCGCCGCCATCTCCTTCATCTCGTTCGAGATCGCCGAGAGGGTCTTCGTTTCCGCCCGGCGGATCACTGGCGTGATCAACCCGCCCTCGATCGCCACCGCCACGCCGATGTCGGAATGCGTGAAGCGCAGGATGCGGTCCTCCGCCCACGCCGCGTTCGCCGCCGGCACGCGCTGCAGCGCCGCCGCCCAGGCCTTGATGAGGAGGTCGTTGAGCGAAAGCTTGAACGCGGGATCGCCCGCCTTGTCCCTGGGCGCCGCCGCGTTCACCTCCTCACGCAGCGTGATGAGCCGGCCGATCTCGACGTCGGCGGTGAGGTAGAAATGCGGAACGGTCTGCTTCGCCTCGAGGAGCCGTGCGGCGATGGTCTTGCGCATGCCGTCGAGCGGCACCTCCTCGAACGGGACGTCGCGATAGAACGCCTTGACCCGATCGGCCGTGGCAC
>JBAUOM010000068.1:0-6064 GCA_049579765.1 Xanthobacteraceae bacterium | reverse complement strand
CAGTAGTCCTGGCCGACGTAGCGTCCGGCGCGCAGAAAGCGTCCGTCCTCGACCGCGAGTGCCTCGACCGGGCAGGCTAGCCGGCCGGCGACGTGGCGAAGAAACAGGGCGCGCACTTCGGCGCAGGCCAGGCGAACGGCGTTGCCCGAGACGGCGATCGAATTGCTGCCGGACGTGAAGCCCTCCGACGGGCTCGTCGGCGTCTCCCCGGACACGATGTGCAAGCGTTGCGGCGCCACGTCCAGCTCCTCGGCGGCGATCTGCACGAGTGCGGTGAGCACGCCCTGGCCGATCTCGACCTTGCCGGTCGCAAGCCGCACCCGGCCGGACTCCTCGAAGCCGATCCACGTCGAGAGCAGGGGATTGTCGAGCAGACTCTTCGGCAGTTCGGTCACTGACGCACTCCCGTCGCCGCGGCTGCGCGCGCGACCGCCCGCATGACGCGATTGTGCACGCCGCAGCGGCAGAGATGGCGGTCGAGCGCGGTGGCAATCTCGCTCCGGCTCGGGCGCGGATTGCGGGCGAGCAGCGCCGTCGCCGAGATCAAGATGCCCGAAAGGCAGTAGCCGCATTGGCCGGCCTGCTCGTCGACGAAAGCCTGCTGCAACGGCGATGGCGCGCCGCCGGAAGGAAGCCCCTCGACGGTCGTCACGGCTTTTCCGGCCAAGGTCTCGATCGTCCGCGCGCAGGAATACGACGGCTCGCCGTCGATCAGTACCATGCAGGCGCCGCATTGCTCCGTGCCGCAGCCGAACCGAGTGCCGCGCAGTCCGAGGTCGTCACGCAGCACGGCTATGAGCGGCCGCGTGCCGTCGCCGTCGACTTGAACAGGTCGGCCATTGACGACGAGGACGTATCCCGCGCTCACGCCAGCTCCTTGCCCGGTGTGCCCGTTCCGCCGCAAGCGGAACGGCGAAAGAGAGAAAGCCGCTCATTCCGGCTTGATGCCGTGTTCGTCGATGAACTTGGTCCAGTTGGCGATCTCGTTTTCGAGCTTGAGCTTCAGGGCGTCGCCCGGCGCGTAGGCCGGCTCGATGTCGAGCTTGGCGAGGCGCTCGCGCACGCGCGGGTTCGACAGCGTGGTCGAGACGGCCTTGTCCAGCTTGGCCCTGACGGCATCCGGAATGCCTTTGGGGCCGAAGATGCCGAACCAAAAGCGCAGGTCCACGTCCGCGGTCTTGACGCCGGCCTCGGTCATGGTCGGCACGTTCGGCAGCACGGGCGACCGCGCGGCGCTGGTGACCGCAAGTCCCTTGATCTTGCCGGCCTCGACCAAACCCTTCGCAACCTGGATCGATGCCATATTGATCGCCACGTGCCCGGCGATCACGTCGTTCATGGCGGGACCGCCGCCTTTGTAGGGGACATGCACCGCGTCCATTCCCGTGCCAGCCTTGATCACTTCGAAAGTCAGATGCGAGACGCTGCCGATACCGGCGGAGGCGTAATTCAATTTCTGCGGCACCGTACGCGAATAGGCGATCAGCTCCGACACCGAATTGGCCCTCACGTTGTTGGCGACAGCCAGCACCAGCGGCGAGGTCGCAACTACGGCGATGGCGTCGTATTGCTTGATCGGATCGAAAGGCGATGAGGCTTTCTTGTAGAGGGCCTGGCTGATGCCGATGGCGTTTTCCGCCATTAGCAGCGTGTAACCGTCCGGGTCCGACGTCGCAACGTGGTTCCAAGCGATGTATCCGCCCGCGCCGGGCTTGTTCTCGATCACGACGGACTGGCCCAGCGCCTCGCCGAGCTCTTGCGTGAGCTGGCGGGTCAGGGTGTCCGTCGCCCCGCCGGGCGGGAAAGCCACCACCAGTCGGATCGGCCGGTCGGGATAGGACGCCGGATTTTCCGCCTGGACGAAGTCTGGCGCGCCCAGCAAGGCGCAGGCAATCGAGCACCACCGAACGAGATTGCGCATGATCTTCCTCCCCTGGCCGCGATGCCGTTCGCGGGCTTATGGGCCGGACGGGCCATTGGAGCACGGGCGCCTTTGCGCGTCGATGGGGCACGCGGGCGCGACGTCGTCGCGCCCGCATCGGCGGGCCGGCTACATGTTCGCGAGCAGCCAGTCGCCGATGTAATCGATGCCGAGCTGGCGATGATCGACCTGGCAGTGCTCGGAGCCGCCTTCCTCTGCGGTGAAAATCTTGATGTGCTTTCGCTGTGAGCCGACCTGCTGGTAGAGCTTCCTGGCTTCAGCGAGCGGGACGATCCGGTCGTTCTCGCCGTGCAGCACAAGGAAGGCGCATTCGATCTGCTGTGCGACCCCCTCGAGCGTGAACTTCTTCGCCCATTCGAGCGCGGTCTCATTGTCCGGGGCACCCACCACCCAGCGGAATTGGAAGATCGAGGTGGAGCTCGTGCGCGGATCGGCCGCGAGCCTGGCCTTGTTGCCGGCGACCCATTCATAGATGCTCCAATGCATGGCGCCGAAAGCGACAGTGGCGGCGTAACGCTTCTCGAAGGCGGCGACGCGCGGCGCCTGATAGCCGCCGAAGCTGTAACCCATGACGGCGACGCGCTTGGGGTCGACCTCCGGGCGCGCGGCGACGTACTCGTAGGCCGCCCTGCCGGGCACCTCGTAGTCGTGGCGGCTGTGGATATGGCGCAGACGCAGCGCCTCGGCCTGGCCGGGCCCGTCGATGGCAAGGGTGTTGATTCCGCGCTTGGCGAAATCGAGCCCGCCGAAGATCACGCTCATCTCCTTGGCGTTGTCCATGCCGTCGAACAGCACGACGGTGGGGCGCCGGCCGCTGCCCGCGCCGTGCACGAAATAGGCCGGCAGGCTGGTGTTCTCGTAGGGCACCTCGACGCGCTCGATCTCGGGATGCAGACGCTGCATCGCCGCCTGATAGGCGTGCAGCGCCTTGTGATACATCGCCAACTTTTCCGGTCCGGGCGGGATGAATCGCTCCGCGCTGTAGTAGTAGTTGCCCGCGCGCATGTAGTGGTTGCCGGCGGTGATCTGGCGGTATTCCGCCGCAGCCTTGTCGGCGACGGCGGCGACACGGTCCGCCATGGCGGCCCATTCCTGGCGCCAGACGTTGTCGAGATCGGCTTCCGCGGCACGCGCCTTGAGCCGCTGGCCCACGCGCTCGATCTCGTCCATGGCGACCGCGCCGTAAGGCACCATGCCCTTGACGATCTGCATGGCGTTGCTCCAGCGCAGGTTGCCGGGAAAATGCACCGCCCAGGTGCCTTCGTCGGCGCCCGCGCGCTCTGCCTCGCTCATTGCGAATTCCTCCCTGACCGATGATCAACCGTGACCAACAAGATGGCCGTCATGCGCGCGCCGCGCCGCGCGGCGGCATGCGCGAGAGTAGACCGGGTTCCGTCTCGATTGAATTGTCCTCTCCGCCGAGCGGGTGATTCGGTGTGAGTTGAAATGCCATAGGGATGGCAGCCGAGGGGACGGCGCGCGACTTTGCTTCCGCGGCGCTTCTGTCTATGAGAGATCGCCGGTTTGGCAGGGCGTCGGTCGCGGGCTGAAAGGCTCGCGTCGGGTCCCTCGTTTCGGCGCGCAATCGACAGGGGGTTTGGTGGTCTCGCAGCACCGGTTGGACGAAACCACCCAGGCCAAGCTCCTGCTCGTCCTCCTGGCCCTCATCTGGGGGCTGAGCTGGCCAATCATGAAGATCGCGCTGGAGGAGGTCGGGGTGTGGACGCTGCGCGCCCTCGGATACGTGATCAGTACGGTGTCGCTGTTCGCCTTGATCCGGCTGCAGGGCCGCAATCTCGGCATTCCGCGCGGGACACCGTGGCTGCACATCGTCGTCGCGTCGATGTTCAACGTCGTCGGCTTCGGGCTGTTCAGCTCGTTTGCCCAGCTCGCCGCCACCACGTCGCGGGTGGTGATCGTCAATTATTCCATGCCGGTATGGGCGAGCCTGATGGCCTGGCCGATCCTCGGCGAGCACCTGACCCGGCGCGCGGGGATCGGCTTGCTGCTGTGCATCGCCGGGCTGACCGTGTTGATCTACCCGGTGGCCGCCGCGCAATCGGCCGCCGGCCTGCTGCTTGCGCTCGGCTGCGCGTTGTCCTGGGCGGCCGGCACCATCTACATGAAGTGGGCGCGCATCCCCGGCGACCTGCTCAGCATCACCGCCTGGCAGATCGCCTTCGGCGCCGTGGTCCTGGTCGCGGGGCTGTTGCTGTTTCAGCCCATGCCGGCGTCCGCGGCGGTATCCGTGCCCGCGATTCTGGCCATCATCTACAACGGACTGGTCGGGACCGGCTTGGCCTACATCCTATGGTTCGCCATCATCGCACGCTTGCCGACGGCGACGGCGTCGCTCGGCACGCTCGCCACGCCGGTGGTGGGCGTGACGAGCTCGATGTTGATGCTCGGCGAACGTCCCACCACCGCCGACATGATCGGCTTTGCCATGATCTTTGCCGCGGCCATCTGCGTGCTGATGCCGGCGGGAAAGCGGCCGGCGGGACAGACGATATGAGGGTCCGTGCCGCCGCCCGGTTCGGTGCGGACTGCTACGGGCCGAGATGCGCGATCGAGGCGATCTCGACGAGAAACTCAGGCTTCACCAGATCGGCGCGGATGCAATAGCGCGCCGGCGGATTGTCCGGGAAATATTCCCGGTAGACCTCGTTCATGGCGGCGTATCCGCCCATGTCGGCGAGGAAGATGTGGTTGAAGGTGATGTCCTTCATCGATCCTCCCGCCGTTTCGAGCACGGCCTTGATGGTCTCGAGGATGTGCCGCGTCTGCGCCTTCACGTCGCCGGCACCGACGAGCTTGCCGTTGCCGTCGAGCGCGAGCGTCCCGGACACGTAGACCGCGTTCCCCGCCTTGGTGCCGGGCGAATAGGGGGCAAGCGGCGGCGCGGAGCCTTTTGGAACGATGACCTTGTACGACATGGATCGAACTCCCGTTTCACATCGATGGCGCCGGCACGGCGCACCGGCCGTCGCCGAAACGGTGCGCGGCTCGCGGTCGACGAGCTTCTTCACCACGGCGGCGGTGCCGTCGCGCGAAGGCGGGAATGTTCGGCGCCCAGTAGCCGCCGACGCCGGCGAGCCCCGGGACCAGAAGGACCGGCGTGCCCGCTCCCTGCGCATCGCAGTGGATGTGCGCATCGCCAAGCGCGACGTCGGGCATGCTCTCTCCTGCGCGTCGGCCTCGCCGGCGCGCCCCTCGTTGCCGTCGACAGCATTGGTCATAGCGCAGCTGATACCGGGGTCATAGGCCTCCGAATGGTTGCCGACGATCTACTTTCCACTTTAACGTAGAAGTTGCGCGTGCCGACTCGTCCGAAAGAACCGGAGCGTGAATAGAGAACCGAAGCGTGAATAGAGTCTGCCCGCGAGGATCAGCCGACAACGAGTCCGGGCGAATATGACGGCCGGCATACCGGCACGATGAGCAGGGGCGAAGGTACGTGCAAATGTCCGCCGCGCGATGCACGCGGAGCCATGCCGTCCCGGTTCGACACGATGCCGCCATGCGGACAGGGACCCGGCGCTCTTCCCGACCGGACCTTGCACGGCGCCGCTTCTCGGTGGCCCGCGGGAGATATTTTTGATATCCAGTTGCAGGCTGGCTCAAGCGGCCGGTATCGAAGGTGCAGAGTTCTACGCGGAGAAGAGCCGAAAGCCGGACAGCGATTGCGGGCGTAGTTCAATGGTAGAACGGCAGCTTCCCAAGCTGCATACGAGGGTTCGATTCCCTTCGCCCGCTCCAGCAACATCGACGCCCGAGGCGACCAGGCTCAAGCGCGATCCGTCGGCAAACACCGTTCTCGCAGGCTGCCGGGCGAGCCCACTCGCATAGGTGAGCGCGAATATGCGAAACCCGTGGTCGATGGGTTTCGCGAACCCTTTCCGCCGTTGCGCTTCTGCTACCTGGGTTCATTGGGCCGAGACGCGCCGCCGGCGGGCGCGCGCCGGCCGCGCGGGGACCGTTCGCGCACCCGAAGCTGCGGCCATTGTAAATAACAACAAAATACAATGAGGAGCGGCGGGAACCGGGCGCGATCCTTCGCGCGCGCGGCCGGGGCCGAGCGCGTTGCCGCCGACGCGGGTGCGCCCGGGCATGCCCTTGGCC
>JBAUOM010000067.1:0-3125 GCA_049579765.1 Xanthobacteraceae bacterium | reverse complement strand
ACCCCCACCCCCAACCCCTCCCCACAAGGGGGAGGGGAGCACAGCGAGTGCGCGGCACTGTTTTGCGTCAATCCGAAAGGGACGCGCCATAGAGGCGATGACGCACTTGTCGCCTCTTCATTCGCCGACCTGACGCGGCGCGTCCGCGTCCGATCCGAAATACCGCTTCGAGATCACCCACCGTTTCGGTGCAGCCGTCGCCCCCCGGCCGGCCAGCACCGCGCGGGAGGAGTTTGCCCGCCGCCGAAAGCGCGCGGCGGGCAGTCCTCCCGACCGTTTCGAAAAGACCACGACCAGCAACGAGGGGTCCGACATGATGGACGACGAACGGCCGCCGGACGACAGCGAATCGCGCCGGCCGATGTGGGACGCGCTCGATGCCGAGTTGCATCGCGAGGTCGAGGACGGCGGCGAGAGCCTCCCGATGCTGCAACTGATCGCGCGCAAGCTCGCGGCCAAGGCCCTCGATGGCGACCTCGGCGCCACACAAACAGGATGGTCGAGAGAACACGGATCCTTCTACGGGTCGACTGGTTTGTGCCGCCTGTGTAGCGATTTAGTTCCCAGGCAACGGTCAGCAACTTCCGTCCGCCCCCGGCCGTCGGGTTTGATGTGGGCCAGTTAGGCTCAGCGCCCATGCCGCGCCAGCCTTGCTAAGGCCGCTGGAATTTGCCGCGCTGATCCCATCTCACGCAAAGAACCACACACCGATGCCCAAGATGTCCCCCGGCGATCTCCGCGCGCTGCTCGCGGCGGAGAAAGCCGATGCCCTGTCCGCCATGTCGGCCTCGAAGCTCTCCGACGAGCGCGCGCGTGCGCTCGACTACTATCTCGGCGACATGTCGCGTGACATGCCGGCGCCGGAGGGACGCTCAAGGGCGGTGTCGAGCGACGTCGCCGACACCATCGAGGGGTTGATGCCCACCTTGATGGACATCTTCTGCGGCGGCGACGAGGTGGTGCGGTTCGAGCCGGTGGGACCCGAGGACGTGGCCGCGGCCGAGCAGGAGACCGACTACGTCAACCATGTCTTCATGCAGGGCAATCCCGGCTTCCTCGTGCTCTATTCCTTCATCAAGGATGCGCTCCTGTCCAAGGTCGGCATCGTGAAGGTGTGGTGGGAGACGCGGGAGGAAACCGAGCGCGCGACCTATTTCGACCTGACCGAGGACCAGTTCGCGATCATCGCCGGCGATCCGGCCGTGGAGATCGTGGAGCACACCGAAAAGCGAATAGCGAATAGCGAAATAGCGAATAGTGAAGCGGGCGACCGCTATTCGCTACTCGCTACTCGCTATTCGCTTGTCCACGACGTCACCGTCGAAACCCGGCGCACCAGCGAATGCGCCCGCGTAGAGGCGGTGCCGCCGGAGGAATTCGGCATTGCCCGCAACGCCCGCAGCATCCGCGACGCCGGCTACGTCTTCCACGACGTGCTCAGGCGCCAGGAAGAGCTGATCGCGCAGGGCTATGACGCCGGGCAGGTCGAGAACCTGCCGAGCACCACGGCGCTCGCCAACAGCGAGACACGGGCGCGCGACACCGTCGAGGAGCGGCAGGGCGGCCAGGGCGGCGAGGGGATCAACAAGGCCAGCCGCCTGATCAGGATCACCGAGCACTACGTGCGCATGGACTACGAGGGCGACGGCAAGGGCGGCCTCTACCGCGTCACCACCGCGAGCGAGCAGGGCGACGTCCTCCTGCGCAACGGCGAGCCCGACATCGTGCGCGAGGACGCGATCCCGTTCGCGGCGATGACGCCGGTCATCATCACCCACCGGTTCTTCGGCCGCTCGATCGCGGACCTGGTGATGGATATCCAGCGCATCAAGACCGCGCTCATCCGCGCGCTCCTGGACAATGCCTACCTCGCCAACAATCCCCGCACCGAGGTGGCAGAGAGCCACACCACCGAGACCACGCTCGACGACCTCCTGGTGGCGCGCCCGGGCGGAATCGTGCGCACCAAGATGCCGGGCGGGCTCTCCGTCATCCAGCATCCCGACATCGGCGGCCACGTCTTCCCGCTGCTGCAATACGAGGACGCAACGCGGGAGTGGCGCACTGGGGTGTCACGGCAAGGGCAAGGTGTCGACCCCAACGCGCTGCAGAACCAGGTCGCGACCATCGCCAACCAGATGTTCAACGCCGCCCAGGCCAAGGTGAAGCTGATCGCCCGCATCTTCGCCGAGACCGGCATCCGCGATTTGTTCACGCTCCTGCACGCCACCATCCGCAAGCACGGCTCGCAGCCGGCCACGGTGCGGCTGCGCAACCGCTGGACGACGGTGGACCCGCGCGACTGGAGCGCGCGCAACGACATGACCATCAATGTCGGGCTCGGTACCGGCAGCAAGAGCGAGCAGCTCGCGCATCTCAACATGATCATTACCGCGCAGAAGGAAGCGATCGCCGCCGGGCTGGTGAGCCCGAAGAACCTGTTCAATTCCGCCAAGGAGCTGACCAAGCTCGCCGGGCACAAGAACGTCGACGCGTTCTTCACGGCGCCGGGCGCATCGCCCGATGCGCAGGAGCCGGCCTCGGCGCCGATCAAGCCGCCGGCCGACCCGAAGGCGCAGGACGCGCAGCAGCGCCTCGAGCTCGACAAGGCAAAGGCGCAGGCCGACGCGGTGCTCGGCGCGCAGAAGAACCAGGCCGAGCACCAGGCGAGCGCGGCCAGGATCGCGGCCGAGGCCTCCCTCAAGCGCGAGCAGCTCAAGCTCGAATTCGACCTGAAGGTGGCGCAGATGAACGCCGAGTTCGCGCTCAAGCGCGAGCAGATGGCGGCCGAGATGGCGCTCAGGCGCGAGCGGATGCAGCTTGCCGAGCAGCACCGCAACGGCGCCGGACCGACGAGCGGCGAACCCAAATCGACAGGCATCGACGGCGTGCGCATGGGCGGCGAGGTGGGATGAATCCTGCCACGGATGCGATGTGTCCGCATTTGCCCTCGCCCCGTAGGGGAGAGGGCCGCTTGGGTCTTGCAGCGCAATGGAGTGGGTGAGCGACTGTCTTGCTGGTCAAGCGGTTTGCCATGGTGTGTTGTCTCTGAGAATGGCGTTGAGGATAGTGAGAAGCTTTCGAGCGACAGCGATGAGGGCGACCATCTTCGGCTTGCCGGCTGC
>JBAUOM010000066.1:0-11651 GCA_049579765.1 Xanthobacteraceae bacterium | reverse complement strand
GGCTAGTGGTCCGATTCCGAAGTTCGCATCATTTCGCGGCACCCGCGTTTGCGAACTTCGGAATCTAAGGACCACTAGCAACTGTATGATTCTAGTGCCCCTTTTGAACCGAAGTTCGCGATCGCATTTGCCGCACGATGTGCGCGAACTTCGGGTTCGGGGCACTAGTCCTCCCGGGCCGATACGACCAGCCGGCGATCACGTCCCCGCCGTCCGCCGGCAAGCACCGAAATCCCTCCGTCCGCGAACGGACGAGCGGACCTGCGCGGAAGGGCGCGGCAGCATGAACCGTCCCTTCCGTCTCGGACCTGTGGTAGGTCTCAGGCGCAAAGACACCAGGGGAGGATAGCGATGCCAAAAACTCTCGTCGCATTTGCCGGTATTGCCGCAGCCGTTCTTGCCGCCACCCCGGCGGACGCCCAACAGGCGATCAAGGTCGGCGTGATCCTGGGCTACTCCGGACAGTTCGCCGATCCCTCCAGCCAGATGGACAACGGGATCAAGCTCTACATGAAGCAGCATGGCGACACGGTCGCCGGCAAGAAGGTCGAGCTCATCCGCAAGGATACCGGCGGGATCGCGCCCGATATCGCAAAGCGTTTGGCGCAGGAGCTCATCGTGCGCGAAACCGTGGACATTCTGGCGGGTTTCGCGCTTACGCCGAATGCGCTCGCGGCCGGCGACGTGTCGGCGCAGGCGAAGAAATTCATGGTCAACATGAATGCGGCGACCGCGATCATTACGACGAAATCGCCCTATATGGTGCGCACCTCGTTCACGGTCCCGCAGTTGAACCAGACGCTGGGGACCTGGGCGTACAAGAACGGAATCCGCAAGGCCTATACGATGGTTTCGGATTTCGGGCCGGGCCATGACGGCGAGGCCGCGTTCCAAAAGGGCTTCAAGCAAGCCGGCGGCGAGATCGTCGGCTCGGCGCGCTATCCGGTGGCGAACCAAGATTTCTCCGCCTTCGTGCAGCGCGCCAAGGACGCCAACGCGGAAGCGATCTACATCTGGACGCCCGGTGGCCCGCAGCCGGCGGCGATCGGCAAGGCGCTGGCGGAACGCGGCGTCGACCCCAGCAAGACGAAAGTGCTCGGTCAGGGTGAATTGACGTCGGAAGACGCGCTGAAGAACATGGGTGACGCCGGGCTCGGCATCATCACCGCCTTCCATTACGACTACAACCACGACTCGGCGATGAATGCGGCCTTCGTCAAGAGCTACAAGGAGGCTTTCGGACGCAATCCGGACATGTTCTCGGCGGGCGCGTACGACGGCATGCACCTCATCTACGAGGCGCTCAAGAAGACCGGCGGAAAAGCCGATGGGGAAAGCCTCATCACTGCGGCCAAGGGAATGAAATGGGAAAGCCCGCGCGGCCCGATGGCGATCGATCCCGAGACCCGCGACGTCATTCAGACGGTCTATATCCGGCGGGTGGAGAAGGTCGGCGGCCACCTCGTCAACGTCGAGTTCGACAAGGTCGAGAACGTCAAGGATCCATTCAAGGCCGCGATGAAGAACTAGGGCGATCGCTGATGCTGACCATGGCGCGGGCCCCGGCATGATCGCCTCGGCGCTCGGCGTTCTGTTCGACGGCTTTGCTTACGGGATGCTGCTGTTCCTCCTGTCGGTGGGGCTGTCGGTGACGCTCGGGATGATGAATTTCGTCAACCTGGCGCATTGCAGCTTCGCCATGCTGGGCGGCTACGTCACGGTGACGCTGACCAACGCGCTCGGCTGGCCGTTCCTGGCCAGCCTGCCGCTGGCATTCCTGGCGGCGGCTGTGGTGAGCGTCGCGCTCGAGCGCACGCTCTACCGCCGGCTCTACGGCGCCAGCGATCTCGACCAGTGCCTGCTGACTATCGGCATCGTCTTCATCTCGGTCGCGGTCGCGGCCTATATCTACGGAACGATCCAGCAGCCGCTGAACGTGCCGGCCTATCTGCGCGGCACCGTCTCGGTCATGGGGCAGAGTTTCGGCGTATATCGGCTGTTCCTGATCGCCACCTCGCTCGCGGTCACGGCGGTGCTGGTCGCTGCGCTGGAATACACCCGCTTCGGCGCGCAGGTGCGCGCCGCGGTCGACAACCAGCGCATGGCACGCGGCCTGGGCATCGACGTCGATCGGGTCTTCGCCATCACCTTCGCCCTCGGCGGCGGGCTCGCCGGCCTCGGCGGCGCGCTCGCAATCGAGGTCGTCGGGCTCGACCACGCATTCGCGTTCACCTATCTCGTCTACGTGCTGATCGTGGTGGCGGTCGGCGGGCTCGGTTCGATCGCCGGCTCGTTCGTCGCCGCGAGCGTTCTCGGCATCAGCGACATGGCCGGCAAATATTATTTTCCCGAGCTCGGCGCGTTCCTCATCTACTTCGTCATGGTCGCACTCTTGATGTGGCGGCCGGCGGGCCTGTTCGGAAGGCGCTAGGCGATGACGCCGTCGGCCCTCGCCGAACCGCAGCGCTATCTCGAGGCCCGCATCCGCTGGCGCCCGCTCGAGATCGCGTTCTGGCTGGCGACCTTGCTGCCCTTCGTGCTCGCGCCGAATTATCTCTTGCTGGCGAGCCAGATCGCCATCACGGCGCTGTTCGCGCTGTCGCTCGATCTCATCCTCGGTTACGCCGGCATCGTCTCGCTCGGCCACGCCGCCTATTTCGGCTTCGGTTCCTACACCGCCGGCCTGATCGCGAAGTGGGGCTGGGGCGAACCGCTGACCGGGTTGCTGATCGCGGCCGCGGCCGCCGGCCTGCTCGGCTACCTCACCAGCTTCATCATTGCCCGCTTCCGCCACCTCGCGCTGATCATGATCACGCTCGGCCTGGGCTTGCTGCTGGCGGAGGCGGCCAACAGCGCGAGCTGGCTGACCGGCGGCGCCGACGGCCTGCAAGGCGTGCGCATGTGGAAGCTCTTCGGCGTCTTCGAGTTCGATCTCTACGGCACCGCCGCCTACAGCTATTCGCTCGCCGTCTTGTTGCTGGCCTTCCTGATCGCGCGGCGGCTGATCAATTCGCCGTTCGGGCTCGCCCTGCGCGGGATTCGCGAGAATGCGGTGCGGATGCCCGCGATCGGGGCTCCGACCCCGGCGCATATCCGCAAGATCTACACCATCGCCGCTGTGATGGCCGGCGTCGCCGGCGCGCTGCTCGCGCAGACGACCGAGACGGTCTCGCTCGAGACGTTGAGCTTCCAGCGCTCGGCGGACGTGCTGGTGATCCTGATTCTCGGCGGCGCGGGACGGCTCTACGGCGGCATCGTCGGCGCGATCATCTACATGGTTGCCCGCGATCAGTTCTCTGGCATCAATCCGCAGTATTGGTATTTCTGGATCGGAACGCTGCTGGTGGGCGTGGTGATCTTCCTGCCGAACGGCATTCTCGGCGGTCTGGCGCGGCTCAAGTTGCTCGAGCGGAGCAGGGTGTGAGCACGTCGGCGCTGTCGACCCGCGGCTTGGACAAGAGCTTCGGCTCGCTCGTCGTCGCCAGGGACATCGCACTCGATCTCCCGGCCGGGGAGCGCTACGCCCTGATCGGGCCGAACGGCGCGGGCAAGACGACGCTGATCAACCTGATCACCGGCATGCTCAAGCCGGACAAGGGCCGGATTCTGCTGGGCGCGGACGAGATTACCACGCTCGGACCCGAACAGCGGGTCAAGCGCGGCTTGGTGCGCACGTTTCAGATCAACACCTTGTTCCCCCATCTCAACGCGCTCGAGGCGGTCACGCTCGCGGTATGCGAACGGCGGGGCTACGCCGGCACCTGGTGGCGCAAGTTGCCGGCTTATGACGACGCGGTCGAGGAGGCCTATGGGATCCTGCAGTCGCTGCGGATCGCCGGCAGCTGCTACCGGCCGACCCACGAGCTGGCCTACGGCCAGCAGCGGCTCCTCGAGATCGCGCTTGCGCTCGCCACCAAGCCGAAGGTGCTGCTGCTCGACGAGCCCGCCGCGGGCGTGCCGCAGGGCGAGAGCGCCGAGCTGTTCGCGGTCATCGCCGGCCTTTCGCAAGACATCGCGGTGCTTTTCATCGAGCACGACATGAACGTGGTGTTTCGCTTCGCGAACCGCATCATCGTGATGGTCGGAGGGCGGATCCTGATGGAGGGCACGCCGAAGGAGATTGCTGCCGACGTGCGCGTGCGCGAGGTCTATCTGGGCGGGGCGCGTCATGGCTGAAGCGCTGCTCGCGCTCGACGGCGTGCGTGCCGGCTACGGCGACGCCATCGTGCTCGACGATATCACGTTCGCCGTCGCGGACGGGGGAAGCCTGGCGCTGCTCGGGCGCAACGGCGTCGGCAAGACCACGCTGCTGCTCACCATCATGGGGTTGACCCGTCTCAGCCGCGGCACCATCGCCTGGCGCGGCCGCGACATCACGCGGCTTGCGCCGCACTGGCGCGCGCGCAGCGGGCTCGGCTGGGTGGCGCAGGAGCGCGAAATCTTCCCCTCGCTCGGCGTCGAGGAGAATCTCGTGGTCGCGGCGCGGCCGGGGCGCTGGGATCTCGAAGCGGTCTACCGGCTGTTTCCGCGGCTGCGCGAGCGGCGCACCAGCCGAGGCAGCCACCTGTCCGGCGGCGAGCAGCAGATGCTGGCGATCGCGCGGGCGCTGATGACCAATCCGGCGCTGCTTCTGCTCGACGAACCGCTCGAGGGTCTGGCGCCGATCATCGTCGAGGAGCTGACCGCGGCCATCCGACACATGACCGCCGACGAAGGCACCGCCTTCATCCTGGTCGAGCAGCACGCCGAGGTCGCGCTGTCGCTGACCGACGAGGCGATCGTGCTCGAGCGCGGCAGCATCGTGCACCGCGCGCGCTCGCGGGATTTGCTGAAGGATCAGGCGACGCTCGACCGCCTCATCGGCCTGCGACTGGAGGATGAGCCTGCGCCTGGAGGATGAGCCGGGCGGACCGTCCGCATCGGCCATGCGGCCCGGTCCGGCTGGCGAGCGGCTGATCAGTGATCCGTTCCGACCTTCGTCAGCATTCGCAGCGCGCTCGGATATGAACTTGGGAATCGGGGCACTCGATCAGAGTTTCTCCGCGATGAATTTCAGGATCTCCGCGCATTGGCGGTTGAGATCGCCCGTCGTCGCATCGTCCTGCTGCTGAGCTTCCGCCTGGATGGCCCGCGACACCGCTTCATCGAGAATGGCCCGTACCGCTTCGTCTCGGGTCAACAGGCCCTTTTTGACCACGGCCCGATAAAGCGCAACCGTGGCGCTCACGGCCGCCATGGTATACGCGGCATCGTCGAATGGGTTCATTTCGGGCTTTCTTGCAATGCTCTAGGGGCTGCCGGGTCTCATATCGTTTGACGCGTTACATCGCTGCGGTCATCGGGCCTTACCCGAGCGGCTCCGGCGGCGCGAGGCCATGAAAGGTTTCAATTTACCATGCGTTCCAGGCAATGCCTATGCAACACAGGCGGGGCGCAGCTCGAATCTGTGATCACAATACAACAGTCGACTACGGAATACGGATGTGAGCGATCATCTCCTTGATTGATCGCGCTGTGGCATAAATAGTCGTAATGGCGCATGCGCGTGGGACGAAAAATCGACAGGGTAGGCTCTTCGTAGCGTAGAGGGGCGTGTTATGTCGTCGTATGGCAGATATTGCCGGGAGCAGGCCGCCGAATGCGCGCGGCGCGCCCGGCTGGCGAGCTCACCCGAGATCGCAGCGGAGCGTCGGAACTTGGGCCTACGATGGCTGAAGCTTGCGCAGAAAGCGCAAGCGGCCGACAGCCCCTTCGGTCGCAGGAGCGAGCCGTCCGCCGCGCTTTCAGCGCGCGCCTGAGAGCGCCGGGCTACTGCGCGGTGCTGATGACGGCTTCGCGATAGTCGCCGGAGCCCATGCCGCTGTCGGCGAAAATGCCGTGATCGGCGATCCATTTGAAGGTCTCGTCGTAGACCTCCTTGGTATAGGGCTCGAACACGAGGCGCTCGCCCGGGCCCCAGCGGCGCGTGTCCATCATGGCGTGGTAGCGCGCCGGGAATTCATTCTTGTAGTAGTGGGTATAGAGATCCGGCCGCAGGTCGATGTCGCGTTGCGCGCGCCTGAGAGCGCGGAAGAATTTGCGCAGGTCGTCCGGTTCCGGATCGCCGGTCACCATGGTCGCGATCATGAACGTGGTGTCGATGATCTTGCGGAAGCCGAGCTGCTCCGCGAAGTAGTAGGGGCCGCTGAACAGGGCCGACGCCCGCGCCCCGCCGTCGATCAGTTGGTCGAGGCGATGAAACAGCATGCCGTCGGCGAAGGTCAGGTTGATCTTGTCGGCCGGCAGGTACTGCTCGAGCGCCTGGATGGTCGAATAATGGCTGCCGGACTGATAGCCGACGGCGATCGGGACGCCGGCAAGATCCTCCGGTGCCTTGACGGGCGAATCCGGCGGAACGAACACGCCCGACGGCGCGACCGAATAGACGTCGGCATAGAGCCTGCCCTTGCCCTTCGAGGCGGCGACGCCGACGGTCCAGTGGCAGGCGCAGCTTACGTCGGAGGTCCGTCCGCGTTCGAACGATTGCATGGCGCCGACCTTGTCGCCCTTGTAGTGGTGCGCGCCGTCGGAAGATTGGATCAGCTCCTGGAAGACGTAGTCCAGGCCTTCGTCCTTGAAGTAGCCCTTCTCCTCGGCGACCCACTCCTGCAGGCGGAAGTGCGGCTCGATCACGAATTTCTTCTTGCTCATGGTGCTCTCCTTGGTCATAGCGGTGGTCGTCCTGTCCCGGCTCAACAGCAGTCGAAGCCCGCCGGGCGCTTGTCGCGAATCTCGGCGACGCGCCGTGCGCCAATCATGCGCACGTGCTCGTCCATCAACCGGCGTGCGCCGGCGGCGTCGCGCATTTCGATCAGCGCCGCCAATTCCTTGTGGGCATCGAGAATGCGCCGTGCCACTTTCGGCGTCAGCGTCGGGTTCGGCGTGGGCCAGGAGACGTGCTGCAGCGAAATGAGCTGCACGACCAGGACGCGGTTGTGCGACGCCTCCGCGACCGCGAGGTGGAATTCCCGCGAGGCGCGCGTATAGGCGGCGACGTCGTCGATCTTGCGCTCGGCATCGACGATGAGCGCGCGCAACCGCGCGTGATGCTCGGCCGTGGCATTGACCGCCGCGAGCTCCGCCGCGAGGGACTCGATGGCGCGCTGGGCCTCCATGATTTCGCCGACCGACACGCCGGCGAGATCGAGCTGCACCGCCAGCGCCTCGGCAAACAGGCGGGCATTGCCGCGAGCGATGCGCGCGCCGCCGCCGGAGCCGACCTTGATCTCGACCACGCCTTGGGCCTCGAGCGTTCGCAGCGCGTCGCGAGCGACGATACGGCTGACCCCGAAGCGCTCGGCCAGATCCTTTTCGGTACCGAGGAAATCGCCGGGACGAAGCTCCTTGGCGAACAGGGCGTCGCGGACCTGGTCGACGATCCGGGTCGACATGGTGGCCGTGCGGAAGGGGATGACCTTCCGCTCGCCGCGCCTCATCGCCGGATGCAGCCGCATGCACACCTTCGAATGATCAACGGTTGCTCAAGAAAAGGTAGCAACTATGTTAAAGATGATATCTTACCCGGGTGGGCGCGTCAACGGTACCGGGCACCGGCGCGCGCGGTTCCAGGCGTTCGGGCGGTGGCTTCCAATCGGCGGCGCAAGAAAGAACCGCAGCTGGAATGATTCCGCCGCGGCGTGCCCGCACGGCAAAGGCGGAAGCCCTGGATCCATGCTCCGCACTGCCGGAGCGAATATGCGGCCCCCGTACATCACGGGCCCGACGCTACCGCGAACGCGCTCTTGCGCCCTTGGCGGTCGAGCGCGCTCGCGCGGGCTTGTGCGGGCGCACGGCCATGAGATCGACCGGACGCGGTGTCTCCGAAGCGGGACGCACGCCGAAATAGGACTGCAGGCGAATGGCCTGATTGCTGCTCTCGATCAGCCGCTCGGTCATGTCGAGCAGGTGCAGGAATTCCGCGGTGCTCAGGCCGCCGAACTGGACATCGTTGACCTGCCGCTGCACCGGAGCAAGCTCGGCGAGCAGCGCGTTGCCCTTGTCCGAGACCTCGAGCCGCACGCGCCGCCGATCGTTGGGATCGGGAAGCTTGTGGATGAGCCCCCGGTTCAGGAGCTTGTTCGTGACCGTCGTGACGAAGGCCCCACTGAGAAAGAGATGCTCGGCGACGCGGTTCACGCTGACGTCGGTCTCTTCGACGCCGAGGTGACGGATCGAGATCAACACCGTGTATTCGATGCCAACGAGGCCGATCCTGGCGGCGTGGCCGGAGCGCACGCCTTCGTGTCGCGCGAGAAATCCGAACAGGCCGTGCACCAAGCGTCGGAAGTGACGATCCGACCCGTCGATGAGAAGCTCGGGGCGGGAAATGGTGAGCGGCGCGGGCGCTTCGGAACGACGGTTGCGCGGCTTCGCCGCGGCTGCCTGTTTTTTGATCGAATTGAGCATGCGCGTTGGTACCCTATTTTTCCGCATCGCCAAATAGTTAAATTGCGAAGCCGCCCACAGAGCTAATTTTTGACGGTTCCATTGGCAGCCGACGAATAACGAGGCAGCGGTAACGCCGCGCCGGACCCGTTTCCGGCTGAGAAGCTTCGTAAACTAGCTATGCCGCGAGCGAAACCTGTGACCGTCGGGGGGAGTCGGCCGCGCGGCGCCCGCTCCGATGCCGTCGCCGACGAGCGGTGCCGGCAATGCAGCCCGGCCTGATTCGCCGACTTGAACCGGTGCCCGGTCGCGCTCCGCTCCCGGCAGTCGAGGACGTCGCCCTGCGGTTCGTCGTCGTTGTCGCGCTCGACGAGGTTCCCGGTCGGCGCGGCATCCGCCCGACTCCCCGGCGCGTAGTACGCTCGGCCTCGCCGGCGAGCCGCCTCCACCCGAAACAGCTTCGTAACCAAGCCATCTTTAAAAGCAATTGTTGTTTGCTCGGTCCTTGGAATGATCCTATACTTGCGCAGTTTTCGATCGTGGGGACGCCGATGTATCTCCAAAACGCTTGGTATGTCGCAGGCTGGTCGAACGAGCTCACGTCAAAGCCGATCGCGCGCACGTTCCTGGACGAGCCCGTGGTGCTCTATCGGGCGCAGAACGGGCAGCTCGTGGCGCTGGAAGATCGCTGCTGCCATCGCGGGATGCCGCTCTCGCTCGGCGAGGTGATCGGCAACGACATCCGCTGCGAATATCATGGACTGGTGTTCGACCGGTCGGGCCGCTGCGTGGAGATTCCGAACCAGCCGCACATTCCCTCGAAAGCGAAGGTCCGCAGCTTCCCGATCGCGGAGAGGGACGATCTTGTCTGGATCTGGATGGGCGATCCGGAAAAGGCGGCGCCGGACGCGATCGTGGCCTATCCCTTCCACACGACGTGGCCGTACAAGTGCAAGAGCGAGCGGCTGCCGTGCAACTATCTGATGGTGTCTGACAATCTGCTCGATCAGACGCATGCCGCCTACGTCCACACGTCGACCTTGGCGAGCGATGCCGACGCCTATGCCCGCGCGGCGATGGACATCACGCCAACGCCGGACGGCGTGAAGTTCACGCGTTGGATGCTCAACTGCATTCCCCCGGGCATCTATTCCAAGGCGGTCAGCTTCAAGGGCCGCGTCGACCGCTGGCAGGAGTTCGAATACGTGGCGCCGTCATGCATCCTGCAATTCACCGGCGCGCTCACGTCGGCATGGGCGCCTACGATCAGGGCAAGCGCGCCGGCGGTTTCGGCCTGCGGATCTTCTACGGCATCACGCCCGAGACCGAACACACCTGCTGGTTCTTCTGGTCGGCGGCGAACGGCTATCGGCAGAACGAACCCGAGGCGACCGACGCGCTGTTCACGGCAATGGACGCGGCCTTTCGGGAAGACGATCTTGTGCTGGAGCATCAGTACGCCACCCTGCGCAAGCTCGGCGACCGTCCGCTCGTCAACATCAACTCGGACGGCGCGCGCATCCATGCGCGGCTCGCCCTCGAGCGCAAGATCGCGGTCGAGCGCGGCATTCCCCGGGAAGAAGTCGTGACTGCCCCATGACCGGCCATCAATCGAGCAGGTGGCCAACCTGAAGAGGCTCGAGCTGCCGCTGCTAGCGCCCTGGACCACATCAACGTCGGTCCCGAGCAGCGCCATCCCGTCACTGGTCGGGCACTTGCTTGCAGGCGCGAGGCCGGCGGAGGTGACCAGCAGCGCGAAGCAATAGTGCTAATCTGCGCTCGCAGCCATCCGGAGGAACCATGCGCGTCGCGCTCGTCAACATCCGCACCATCGTCTCCGGCGATCTGAGCGCGCCGCTCGCCGGCGGCGATACGATCATCACCGACGGCGACCGCATCGTCAGAGTCGGCAGCGCGAGCGCGCAGGACGTGGAAGCCTGCGACGTCGTGATCGACGCCGACGGCGCGACCGCGATACCGGGGCTGATCGATTCGCACGTGCACATCACGTTCGGCGATTACACGCCGCGGCAGCAGACCGTCGGCTATCTCGAAAGCTACCTGCACGGCGGGGTGACCACCGCGATCAGCGCGTCGGAGGTCCACGTCCCCGGCCGCCCGCGCGATGCCGAAGGGGTCAAGGCGCTCGCCGTCGCCGCACACAAGTGCTTCGAGCACTACCGGCCGGGCGGAATGCGGGTTTACGCCGGCTCGGTCATTCTCGAGCCGACGCTCAGCGGCAACGACCTGGGCGAGATCGCGAAGAAGGGGGTATGGCTCGCGAAGGCCGGCTTCGGCGCTTTCAAGACCGCCTTCGAGTACACGCCACTCGTCGCCGCCGCGCGCGCGCATGGAATGATCACGACCTGCCATACCGGCGGGTCGTCCATTCCCGGCTCAGGCGCGATCACCGGCGATCATCTGCTGGCGATGAAGCCGCACGTGTCGTTCCACGTAAACGGCGGGCCGACCGCCATGCCGGACGCGGATTTCGAGCGGATCATCGTCGAAGGCGACATGGCGCTGCAGGTTTGCACGGCGGGCAACCTGCGCACGACGCTGATGTGCGCGCGGCTCGCCCGGCACCACAACGCGTTCGAGCGCCTAATCGTGGCGACCGACACTCCGACGGGCAGCGGGGTCATGCCGCTCGGCATGCTCTACACCATCTCTCACCTCGCGAGCCTCGCCGAAGTCCCGCCGGAGCTGGCGATCGCCGCGGCGACCGGCAGCAACGCGCGGGTATATGGGCTCGATTCCGGTCTGCTCGCCGCCGGCAAGGCGGCGGACGTCGTGCTCATCGATGCGCCGGACGGCGGGACCCAGGCGAACGCGCTGGCCGCGATCCGCAACGGCGATATCGCGGCAGTGGGTGCGGTGATCACGGCCGGCGAGCCCCGGTTCGTCGGAAGGAGCCGCAACACCCCGGCGACCACGCGCAATATCCGCATCGCCGCGTGCAAGGTCGCCCGCGATTTCTCGGGCGCGCGACATTAGAGCGCATCCCGATCAGGTCGAATCCGGATGCGCTCCAGATTCCCTGGCTTTGCGCGTGTCCTTGGTGGAAACCGGTGCCTACTTTTCCGGGACATGCGCTCGCCAGGCGCCGCGGCGGCTGGCGCCCGCAGCGGGTGGCGCGGCAACGAGGCTCGGGCCAATCACCTACTTCTTCAGACCCGCAGCCCGCGCAACGTCGCCCCAACGCTTGAGCTCGCGTCGGATGGTGG